>JABDKS010000907.1 GCA_013002105.1 Pirellulaceae bacterium
AGCCAGCAGTTGTCGTTGACCGACCGCGTGCGAACCACAACCGATCCCCTGACCGGTCGTCCCGTACCGGACAGCGAACCGTTCGCTAAGAGTTCCAATAATTTTGTCTACTTTGGTGGCGTGCCGATTTTGTATTGGCCCAGGTTTTCCACCAGCCTGGAACGACCCGCTTTTTACATTGCCGGAGTTAAAATCAAAAACGATCGGGCCTTTGGTACCGGCGCGCTGGTCGACTGGGATCTGTTTCAGCTGCTGGGAATCGATAGCGCGCCCAAGGGCGTTGATTGGGAATTGTCGACCGACTACCTCAGCGACCGTGGTCCGGCGCTGGGGACGACGTTGAAGTACCGATTGCCGGGCTTGTTCGGTGTCCCCGGTCCCGTCAACGGATTCTTTGATACTTGGGTGATCGACGACCGCGGCAACGACCGCTTGGGCAGCGACCGGTTGGACTTGCCACCGGAAGAAACGACGCGTGGCCGATCGTTGCTGCGACATCGCCAGTACCTGCCGCGCGGGTTTGAATTCATTGCCGAAGTCGGCTGGTTAAGCGATCGCAATTTCTTGGAACAGTATTTCGAGAACGAATGGGATCGCGAGACCGATCACGTGACCGGGCTACGGCTACGCAAGTACTACTACAACAACTTGTTTGAAGTCTCGGCTAACGCGCAAGTCAACGACTTCTTTACCGAAACAGAAAACCTGCCGTCGCTGGATCACTACTTGCTGGGTGGTTCGCTGTTTGGTGACCGTATGACCTGGTCGGCTCATAATCGCGTCGCCTATTCAAAGTTAAACGTCGCCGATGCGCCCACCAATCCGGCCGAAGCAGCGGAGCAATCGCCCAATCCAGGCGAAATCGATAGCCGCGGAGTGGTCGCATCGACACGACAGGAATTGGCACTGCCGATCAGCACCGGTCCGTTCCGAGTGGTGCCGTTCATTTCCGGCGAAGCAGCCCATTACGGCGAAGCCGCCGATGGCGATTCGCTGACAAGATTGTTGGGCCAGACCGGCGTGCGGGCCAGTTTGCCGATGGCACGGATCGATCCGACGATCCAAAGTAGTTTGTTGAACGTGCGCGGCTTGGCGCACAAGCTGGAGTGGACGGCGGAATACTTTTACGCTGACAGCGACACCAACTTGGACGAACTGCCGCTGTACGATCCGCTGGACGACAACGCGCAAGAACAATTCCGCCGCCGCTTTATCGGCGACCTGTACGGTGGCGCGCTGCCGCTGCGATTCGATCCGCGCTATTACGCTCTGCGTCACGGTTTGCAGCGGTCGGTTGTTAGTCCCAGCGATGTGATCGCGGATGATTTGCAACAATTCCGCATCGGCCTGCATCAGCGTTTTCAAACCAAACGCGGACTGCCGGGGCGGGAACGAATTGTTGACTTATTGCAACTGGATGTCGACATGTTGTTGTTTCCGGATGCCGATCGCGACAACTTTGGCGAAACGGTTGGACCGACCACTTACAATATGCGTTATCACATCGGCGATCGATTCACGTTGCTCAGCGACGGATACTTTGACTTCTTCACCGACGGCTTACAGGCAATCAACGCCGGAATTCGCGCCAGCCGACCAGGTGTTGGCGATTGGTACACGGGAATCCTGTCGCTGGAAGGCCCGATCAGCAGTACGGTCCTGCGCAGTTCGATTGATTATCGGCTGAATGAAAAATGGATCTTCAGCGGCGGCACGACCTACGACTTCGGACAAACCGGCAACGTCGGCCAATCGTTGGGCATCACGCGGATCGGCGAGTCCTTGTTGGTTCGCTTGGGAGTCAATGTCGACTCGGGCCGCGACAACGTGGGCGTTGGCTTCTCGGTCGAGCCGCGTTTCTGGCCTTCACAACGACTGGGCCGGCTGGGCGGCCAATTAATCCCGCCGCCCGGCGTGCAAGGACTGGAGTGATGGCCAATCCCGAACGACCAACCAGCTGGCCAGGCAAGTTCGCCGTCGCCATCAGCGGATTGGCGTGGGCGGTGCGAACACAATCAAGTTTCTGGATCCACCTGCCGATCGCCGCGGCAGTCATCATCGTCGGAGCGCTGTTACAAGTTGAACTCTGGCGCTGGGCAGCCTTGGTGTTAGCGATCGCCTTGGTCATGACCGCTGAACTACTTAATTCGGCCATCGAACAATTGGTCACAGTTTTGCACCCCGATCAAGACCAGCGGATCGGCCAAGCCCTGGACGCCGCCGCAGCCGGAGTCCTGATCGCCGCCATCTGCTCCGTCGCGATCGGACTGATCACCTTGGGACCACCGCTGTGGCAATTCGCAGCCAGTACTTTTTGACATCAGAAGTCAAGCCAAGTCACCCCGGGATCGCCCGATAATGTTTTGAATTGTGGGAACGATCGCGCGCCGCGACTTCGCGAAGCGGCCAGTTCCATCATGTTATCGAAGTACTTCCCTAACTGGCAATCTTGGATTCTTTGCCGATCCGTTCGTTCTGCCAACAGACGAACCTGCCCTCTTTCAGTTCAGCAAGGCGAGTTTTGTTTCCCGTCTGATGGGGTTTATTTCGATGACGAGGGACGATCGGGAGCGTCGGCGATGTAGCGCGCTTGGTGTTGAACCAACTCTTTCAAATCACTCATCGATCCGCAGGTGCATTGAAAATGACAAAGCAGCATTTCGTCGGTCGAATCGTTACCCCAACGAACGGTTTTTGGCGGTGAATTCGGATTCAGCGGGTTGTCGGCCGAGTTGTCATACCAGGCGTCGACAATGATCCGCGTTCCTTTGCGCAAATGTACCGGTTTTGCAAACGAATACTGACCCTGCCAATAGAAATCCCAATCCTTGATCCAAATTAGCGGCTTCGTCGTGCCATCAGGTGCCTTGGTCCAAACCTTCATCTCACGTCCCAGCACATGCATGTGTGGAACGATGTCCAGTAACGTGGTGTTCACTGGAATGGTGTAAGTCGCTGTTTCTTGATGTCGTGATTGACCACCGGGGATATTGATTTGCTTGTTACCGACTTGCACTTCCACCACGAGCTTGCGTGCGCTGCGGGGCGCAAAGTAGAGCCCGATCGCGCTGCGGTCATGCTCTTTCTTGCCGGTCGCCACGTAATGAATCTCGGCCACGATATCACTGCCG
>JABDKS010000912.1 GCA_013002105.1 Pirellulaceae bacterium
GGGCGCTCGATTCCAAGGGCAATGCGTGTGGCGATACCACGTGGACACAAAAGAATTTGAAATCTACGCCGAAGGCGGCGGCAACACCTTCAGTTTAGACATCGACGCGGCCGGACGCGTCTTCACGGGAACCAACGGCGGCAACACTCGCGGCTGGTATTTTCCGCAGGGCAGCTACAGCAACAAGAACTGGGGCAAACATGGCCCGCTGACCAACCCCTACGCGTTCGGTTTTTTTCCGCCGATGAAATTCAAGGGTGACGGACGTCGATTCCCGCAAGCGTTTTGCATCTACGAAGGCGGACTTTATCCCAAAACATTCGACGGCACGATCGTCGCTCCCAACGCGATGCACAATCTGGTTTGGAACAGCAAGCGGATTGCAGATGGGTCGACTTATCGTACAGAAGACGACGTCAATTTGCTGGAGAGTCCCGATCGGTGGTTTCGTCCGGTCTATTCGGGCGTCGGTCCCGACGGCGCCGTCTACATCGCCGATTGGTACGATACGCGACTGAGTCACGTTAGCCCGATCGATGACTGGCACAAAGAAAGCGGTCGTGTCTATCGCATCGTCCCCGACAATTCCGCGCCGGTGTATCGCGAAGGCGATCTGCACGAATTGTCCAACGAACAGCTGATCGAGCGATTAAGCCATCGCAACAAATGGGTTCGCCAGCGGGCAACACTCGAATTAGGCTGGCGCGGCGATGTCAGCGTGGCGGAGACATTGATCAAAAAAATCAACAAGGAAGCCTCGTTGGAGGCGTTGTGGGTGTTGAATCTGCTGGGCGAACTGTCGAGTCAAAGGGCGACCGATTTCTTGCAGCACGATGATCCCGATATTCGCCGCTGGACGGTCCGATTGTTGGGCGATCGCCGCGAGGGGCATCCCGAATTGGCAAGTCTGGCCGCAAGTGAATCAAACGTTCAAGTCCGTAGTCAACTGGCCTCGGCAGCCAAACGAGTTCCCACCGCCGAAGCCCTGCCAATCATTCGTGAGCTGTTACTACGTAGCGAAGATCTCGCCGATCCGCACATGCCGCTGATGAATTGGTGGGCATTGGAAGCTCATGCGGCGGATCGAAGTGCGATCAAGCAACTGTTTGCCGATGCAGAACTTTGGAAAGCCCCGATGGTGCAACAGGAAATCGCCAGTCGGGTGATGCAACGTTACGCCGCCGCGGGCCGGGAAGCGGATCTGCAGCAATGTGCCGATTTGATGCAGTTGGCCCCCGACGATGCGACTGCGTCACAACTCTTGATCGGGCTCAATCGCGCGTTTCAAGGACAAAGCGTCCCTCCGCTGCCCGAGTCATTGGCAAAAATCCTCAGCGACTATCAATCACAACTTGGCGACTCCGGGTTGGTGCTGGGCGTACGGCAGGGCAAGTCCGACGCAGTGAATAAGGCGATCGCTTTGATCAACGATCGATCGGCGGAATTGGGTTTGCAACTGGAACTGGTCCGTGTGTTCGGTGAAGTCAATCAACCCAAAGCCGTTGCGACGCTGATCAAACTGGCGACCGGACGCGGGATCGACGAACCCGCGTTACAACGCGTCGCGATGCAATCGCTGGGACAGTACGACGAAGATTCCATTCCCAAATCGTTGGTCAGCGCGTTTGGAAGCAAAATTTCCGGCGAGCACG
The DNA here is from genome assembly GCA_013002105.1 of Pirellulaceae bacterium. Next base: position 1,653 of record JABDKS010000912.1, read on the forward strand.
GTCTACGCGCTACCGCCTGTCGGACCTTGGCCAGTCGGCCCGCCTGGGCCAAGGTTCTGTTGGACGAACTGACGGCGTGGCGAGTGCGTCGCGAACAGGTGCCGGCCGATGTGGTTCAACAGTTACGCACCTACCAGGAGCCTCCGATTGCCCAGCAAGTCGAAAGCATATTCGGCAAAGCGTTGGATATCGCATCGCCCGAAAAAGTCGCCGAGATGAAACGGCTTAAGCAGGTGGTAACGGCCGCTCCGGGTGACCCGGTTGCAGGCAAAGAACATTTCGTCAAACGCTGTGCAACGTGCCACCAACTGTTTGGCGAAGGCAAAAAAGTGGGGCCGCCGCTGGACGGTTACGAACGTGGCAAAGTCGATTTTTGGCTCAACGGCATCGTCGACCCGGGCTTGGAAATTCGCGAAGGATTTCAATCCTATTTGGTACTGACGACCGATGGTCGAGCGATCAATGGGATGATCGCCGCTCAAGATCCAAAAACGGTCACCTTGCGAAACGCCGATAATCAGACGACCGTAATCAGCCGCAGCGACATCGAGAAACTCCAAGCCTTGCAAACGTCTTTGATGCCGGCTGACGTGCTGAAGGAAATGACCGATGATCAACTCCGCGACCTCTTTGCTTATCTCTCTCTAGGAGCCACCCAATGACCCAACCGACCAACCAGTTCGATCGCCGTCGATTTTTGGTTGCCGCCGCTGCATCCACTGTGACGGCACCGTTGATCGCGCCGGGTCGCATTTCCGCGCAAGCACCCGACGAATCAGTGCACAAGATTTGCGTTTTTACCAAGCCGTTTAATTCGCTCTCGTTTGACGAACTGGCCGATCGCATCGCCGAACTTGGATTTGACGGCATCGAAGCTCCGATTCGAAAAGGCGGCCATATCGAAACCGAAGCGATTGCCGATGAATTGCCAGAACTGGTCGATGCCCTGAAAAAGCGTGATTTGGAGATCACATTGGTCACATCCGACATCAATGATCCCAACGACCCGTTGACGACAAAGTTCTTGCGGACATTGGGAACGTTGGGGATTAAGCGTTACCGGTTGAAATACCTGCACTATGATTTTGCGATCCCGGTCAACGATCAGTTGGCGAATTGGAAGACACAATTACGCGACCTTGCCGCCTTGAATCACGATTACGGTGTTCAAGGTCTGTATCAGAACCACGCCGGCGCAAAAAATATGGGAGCCGCGTTGTGGGACCTGCGGCAGGTGCTGGACGGAATTTCGACGGATGATTTGGCAGTCGCCTACGACATTCGACACGCGGTGGCCGAAGCCGCCAATTGCTGGCCGGTCAATTTCCAGATGATTCGGCCGCATATTGGTATGGTTTACGTCAAAGACTTTCAGTGGATCGACCAAAAAGTGCAGAATGTGCCGTTGGGAGAAGGACGCGTCGAAGAACGGTTCTTTGAAATGCTCAGAGACAGTGGATTCGACGGACCAATCTCATTGCACGAGGAATATTTGGACCACAAGAATCCTCAATTGGTCCCGGATCATTTATCGGCCATCAAAAAAGACCTTGCGACACTAAGAAGTTGGCTCAAGTCATAACGTTCAAGAGACTGCGATGAAATCACAATTTCCCGATCTACTGTTTCGCCAAATCCAGTCGTGCGGTGTGATCGCAGTGCTCGTGATTGACGATGCGGATCATGCCGTCCCGCTGGCCAAGGCACTGCTGGATGGCGGCATCAACGTGATGGAACTGACGCTCCGCACCGAGGCGGCGGTTGAGTCATTGCAAAACATACGTCGCGGGGTGCCGGAAATGATTGCCGGGGTCGGCACGATTCTCCAGCCCGAACAGGTTTCGCAAGTGGCGGACGCGGGTGCCGCGTTCGGTGTCGCTCCGGGACTGAATCCTCTGGTCGTTCGTCGGGCACACGAAGTCGTTTTGCCGTTTGCTCCTGGCGTTGTTACGCCCACGGATATCGAAACCGCCATCGCCATGAACTGTCGTGACATGAAGTTTTTTCCCGCCCAGGCCAGCGGCGGTGTCGACTACTTCAACAGCGTGTCAGCGCCCTACGATCATTTGGGACTGCATTACATTCCACTGGGCGGTGTCAATCAGTCCAACATGATCGGTTACTTATCCAACGACTCAGTGCCGGCTGTGGGCGGGTCATGGATCGCAACACGGTTGTTGATCGCCGCGCAGGACTGGACGACGATCACCGACAATGCGCGGGCTACTCGCGAGGCGATCGACGCTTTTAGAAATGGGACGCAATCGACATGACAAGGATCGTAACCTTCGGTGAAATCATGGGCCGGCTGACCCCTCCCGGGTTCACGCGACTTCGGCAAGGCTTACCGGGAACGCTGGACGTGACATTTGCGGGCGCCGAAGCCAACGTGGCAGCATCGTTGGCAATCTTGGGTGCCGATTCGACATTTGTCACGGCGTTACCGAATCACGAGTTAACCGACGCCTGTATCGCATCGATTCAATCGACCGGAATGGCAAGCCACATTGTGCGAACCGAGTACGGACGACTGGGATTGTACTTCTTAGAAACCGGCGCCAACCAACGACCCAGTCGTATCATTTACGATCGCGAACATTCCGCGATCAGTTTGACCGACCCGGCCGCCTACAATTGGCCCGCGATTCTCAGCGGAGCCGACTGGTTCCATATAACGGGCATTACGCCTGCGCTGTCCGGTGCGGCGGCCCAAGCGACGTTGGACGCGGTTCGACAGGCAAAGTCGACCGGATTGACGGTCTCCTGTGATTTGAACTTTCGCGGCAAATTGTGGCGGTGGGATGAATCGGTCACTCCCCGCGAACTAGCTGGTCGCGTGATGCGAGACATCTTGCCAATGGTCGATGTCTTGATCGCCAACGAAGACGACTGCGAAGACGTTTTGGGGATTCGCACCGGTCAGATCGACAGTCAACATCGTGATTTGGACGCATTTCGCTATCCCGACGTCGCCCGGCATGTCGTCGCGGAGTTTCCGAATCTGCAACTCGTCGCAACCACGCTGCGCGAAAGCCTTTCGGCGTCGCACAACAATTGGGGTGCGATGCTGTTGGATGTCGATTCCGACACGGCACACTTTGAACCGCTGGACGATGGAGATTACCGGCCCTACGAAATCCACAACATCGTCGATCGCGTCGGTGCCGGTGATTCATTCGCGGCCGGTCTGATTTTCGCTCTGACACATGACGATTATCCAACACTCGACAGCGCGTTGACGTTCGCTGTCGCCGCCTCGTGCCTGGCCCATTCGGTACGCGGAGACTTTAATTTTTCGACGCGGAGCGAAGTCGATGCGTTGGCGGCCGGTTCGACGTGCGGTCGCGTGATTCGTTGACGACTCGGTGGCCGGCCTAGCGAAAATCGTCCGAATCGGCGTCGCTGGGCATTCGCCAATCGCCACGCGGTGACAAACTGACGGATCCCACCTTGGGACCATCGGGCACACAATTTCGCTTGAACTGATTGGCAAAAAACCGTTTCAAAAATGTGTCAAGCGTCTTATCAATCTGCTCGACACTGTAGGTCCTGGAGAACTGGGCGTGACTGGCCAGATAGGAAATCTTTTCCCGCGTAAACCCATTGCGGACGAAGTGGTAGAGAAAAAAGTCGTGCAACTCGTACGCGCCCACGACGGCTTCGGTGTCCTGACGAATTGATCCGTCTGCCGCCGTCGGCATCAACTCGGGCGAGATTGGCGTGTCGGCGATTCGGTGCAGCAGATCCTTTAGTTTGCCATCGAAATAGTGATCCGCTGCATAACGCACCAGAAACCTCACAAGCGTTTTCGGAATCGACGTGTTGACGTTGTACATCGACATGTGATCTGCGTTGTAGGTACACCAACCCAACGCCTGTTCGCTCATGTCCCCCGTACCGAGCACAAAACCGCGACTCATCAATAACATGGTCCGAATACGCGCCTGCACATTCTCGAACGTCAAGTCATGTGCGTCGGCGGTCACGTTCAACAGGTCTTTGTGTAGCGAATCGGCGGTGGTCCGACCGTCGATCTTGATTCCCAACGGGGCGTGACCGATCGCGCGAAACGTATCCAGACATAGATCACGAATGTCGATGCACTCGGCGGTAATGCCGGTTGCCTCGATCAACAGATCTGCGCTCGTCCGCGTGTGCTGACTGGTCCCAAAACCGGGCATCGTCATTCCCTGAATGCAATCACGCGGTCGCCCGCTCGCATCCACGGCCCTGAGCGCTACCAGCAATGCCAGCGTGCTGTCCAAACCGCCCGATATCCCGATCGACAATGGCACGGATTCCGGAATTCGCGAAAGGCGTTTGATCAATCCGGCGGCTTGCAGTGAGAATATCTCGGCACACCGCTGATCCAATTCGGCTGATTCATCCGGCACGAATGGATGGGCATCGACGCGACGGTTTAGTGTGTCCCGAACGGGCCGCGGATCAGTCGCGGAGAAAATTTCGATGACTCGAAAACTTTCTTCGTCCCAATCGCGAGCGTCATCAAACGAGCCGATCACTCGTCGATCGTGGGCGAGTCGCTGCAAATCGATGTCGCAGGTCACCGAGGTTTCATCGACGTGAGCCGGTTCAAGTCCGTCGCCGATGCGCCGTGATTCGTCCAGGATGCCGCCGTTTTCCGCGATCAGACAGTGACCGCCGAATACCAGATCGGATGTGGATTCGCCGGGCCCGGCCGACGCATAGGCGTAAGCTGCGATACAACGTCCCGATTGACTGCGAACCAGGTCACGGCGCCAGTTGGCTTTGCCGATCGTTTCGTTACTGGCCGACAGATTCAACAACACATTGGCCCCGGCGATTGCCGCGGCGCTACTGGGTTGAGTAGGTGTCCATAAATCTTCGCAAATTTCGACCGCGATCGTCGCTTCGCCAAACTGGAACAACAAATCGGTGCCGAAGGGGACATCGGCGTCGTTGATGCGAACGGTTTCGGGATCGTCTGCACTGGCACCGCGAAAATGTCGGCCTTCGTAAAACTCGCGATACGTCGGCAAGAAAGTTTTCGGGACGATGCCCATAATCTGCGCGTCTTGAACGACCGCCGCGACGTTCATCAGCGATCCACCCACCACCAGTGGCAAACCAACAACGACGACTTTCGGCAGAGTGCCGGTGTGTTGGACAATCTGATCCAGCGCCGCCAGCGCACCATCGAGCAACGCATCACTGCCAAAGAGATCGCCGCAGGTGTATCCAGTCAGCCCGAGTTCGGGCAGCAAAACCAGATCCGCATCGGTTTGATCGATCGCTGCAATGGACGCTCGTGCATTGGCGCTGGGATGTGCGACCGAAAGCGGTGGAGCCGCGGCCGTGATGCGAAAAATGCCATGCGGAAACAAAATCGAAACCTACTTTTTGGACGACACAGGGACACGCCAGACCATCGAGGAGTTCGCGGTCGACGTTCCATCGCGACCTATTCTAACCTCGATGACTTGGATAGGTCATTGGAGGTCCCAGTTCTCCTTGCTCAGTCAGGATGCCAAGCCATAACCAACAGTCCGCGGGCAAATTTGTACGCCCAAGCAATCAAGCCGCGTGGAAAAAGACCACGCTCAAGCGGTTCGATTTGTCATGAATTTCTTTTCCGCAACGACTGCTTCTTTTTTGACTTGGCAGTCTTGATCACGGTCTTGACGCCTTCGTGATCGCGCGTCCGGTCTTGCAGCAATTCCCACGCATCCTTTCTGGCTTCCTTTAATATCTTCTTTGCCGCCGCTGTTTTCAGATCATTCAGCTGCTGTATTTTCAGATGCCGAACTCGCGATCCGGTGCCGTGCAGCAATCCTTTTGGGTCCGGCAACGCCGCGCCCGACGGCAAGCTGATATTAATGTGTTTGCGATAGACAATGATCGCGCAGTAACAATCCCAAGCGGTGGTCGTAAACCCGTAACCAATGTTCAATGACTGTGTCGATTGACCCACTAGTTCAAAGGCTGGTTTTGTCTCACGCTGGAGGTAGTCGCGTAAGGCTTGTGCCAATTCAACGAGATCCGCGGGATAGGATTTCAGAAACCCGTCGATTTGCTTTTCGGTATTTTCCACGAGATCTCCTTGTGACGGATCATGCCGCGTCATTGACACCGTCGCGTCAACATTCACAAGGACTCGCTGAAGAATCCAACGGCGATGGAGAGATTGGATTATAACCGGGAGCGAGGAACCTGATTTACCACTGATTCACTCCGCTGAACCGATACGACTATGACGCAGTCGCCGATCACCGAGAAACTGTTTCGATTTCTACGCGAGCTCAAGAAAAACAATCACCGTGACTGGTTTGCGGAGAACAAGACGCGTTACCAACAAGACGTGCTGGGACCCGCTGTCGAACTGGTTTCTCAACTGGAAAAACCACTTTCCAAGGTTGCACCGATGTTGCTGGCGATCCCCAAAGGCCATGGGGGATCGATCATGCGAATCTACCGCGACACGCGATTTGGCAAAGACAAAACTCCGTACAAGACCAACGTCGGCATCTCGCTACGGCACGAAGCCAACAAGGACATTCACGCGCCGGGAGTTTACATTCACTTGGACCCGAAAGAGTGTTTTATCGGGGCGGGATGCTGGCATCCCGAAAGTCGCGTGCTATCGGCGATCCGTGCGGCAATCGATCAAGACCCCAAAGCTTGGAAGCGAGCACGCGACAATAAGGCTTTTCGCGAGCAGTTTGAACTGGCCGGCGAGAAGCTCAAAACATCGCCCCGTGACTACTCCAAAGATCATCCCATGATCGATGATCTGCGTCGTATTGATTTCATCAGCATTGCACCCTTGTCGCAGAAAGATTTCACCAGCGAATCCGTGGTGTCGACGCTGATCGACCGCGTCAAACGTGCAAAACCCCTGATGCGTTTTCTGTGTGATGCGATCGATGTGCCCTACTGATTTCGCAATGCGACGATTGTGCGTTCTGGCTGGCCTTGCGTTGCTGGCCACCTCCGCGATCGCAATCGGCTATCCCTCGGGGACACCGTTTGCCGATTCGAGCTCCCTGCCGTTGCCATTGGCCATCGGCTGGGTTGTTGCGCAAGTTTGCTTGATCGTGTTGCCCGCGTTGCTGCTTGGATGGGTCGCGATCCGATATCAGTGGCCAGCCGGTCAGGCGATCAGTATCGCCGGGATCTACTGCGTTCCCCTGATCGTATTGGCCGATTGTGTTGTCTTTCACTGGATCTCCCAACGTTTTCTTTCACGAGCGACACTCGCGGTGCTGGGCCAATTGCACTCGCGATTAGCATCGGAGATGACGACATCCACGTGGCTGTTTGCGATCACCTTGATCGGCGGCTTCGTTCTTTTTGTCATCGGCTCGTGGTGGCTAGCTGCGAAACTAGGCCGTGCGTTCCAATTCCAACCTTGGTCGTTTGTCGCTCTTGTCGTTGCAATCTTGGTCGCGTTCTCGGTCGTACCGATTTGGAATCTGCGTCAAACACGTGCGGAGATGTACGCTTTTTCGACTCGTCACCCACTTTGCGCGTTTCATTTGGTAGCGGCTACTTCGGTGGGAACATCGGCGGGCGATGTTGGGCCGGGCATCCGCGGGAATACCGAATCGATGAAAGGTGTCCTTGCGGCACTTGAGGATCGACAACGTGATCTCCGCGTTGTGCACCATCGTCAGGACTTGCCGGATGTCGTGATTGTCGTGATCGAATCAATGAGACCCGAACTGGTCGCTGCGGACGTGATGCCAACACTGTGGCGGTACACGCAGAAAGGCATTCATTGCAGACAACATTTTTCCGCTGGCAACGCCACCAACCATGGCATGTTCAGCCTGCTCAACGGATTGGAAGCCACTTGGTACTCGCGTGCGGTACGGGATTCACCGATCTTGAATCGTCTCTTTCGCCAAGCCGGCTATGAGCTTGGTTTCTTTGCCGGTCACGATGGTTGGCGACGGTTTCGAATGGACGGATTCATCGGTCCGCAACATTATGATCGATTCCAGACCGAGCGTCCCGGATGGTTGGAATCGGATCAACGGGCGACGCGCCGCGCGGCCAACTTCCTGGATGCTGATCGCACCAACCGTGGGCCCCGATTGGCCGTCGTCTATCTCTATTCGACCCACGCGGACTACCACAGTTATCCCGATGACCGCATTTTTCAGCCGGCGGCCGATGATCGTTTTCTAATTCCCTTTTCGCAGCAGGCCCGCGACGGAGTTTGGAATCGATACAAGAACAGCGGGCGCTCGGTCGACCGTTTCCTGTCCGTGCTGCTGAAAGATGACCGCGTTGCGATCGTGACCGGAGACCACGGAGAATCGTTTTTGGAAGACGGCGTGTGCGGGCATGGGGTACGCATTTCGCAGTACCAGAACATGACGCCCGCCGTCGTTTATGTGCCCGGCCAACACGCTGCCACCATTGACCGGCCGACGATGCACGCGGATTTGCTGCCGACATTGCTGGCAGCGGTCGGAATCCAGAGCAACGATTCAGACCTCTTCGACGGCGTCAATCTACTGCGAGTCAACGACGCGGAATTGGCTGAGCGTTGCTTTATCACGCGGGATTATCTGAGCGACGACTGCGCGCTGATCGGGCCGTGGACGGTGGACCCGATGAAACCATTTGCCTATCGGGTCGACATTTCACTGGAACCGTGGCGGGCATCATTGCTCAACCCAATCGATCGCAAAGGTGATCAGATCAACGAAAAATCGGGGCTCACCGGGCTGTCGGCGAAACAATCGCTACGCCAATGGGCGAATCAACGATTCGGCAAAGAGGCTGTTGCTAGCTTTCCAGATTCATCTATCGGTCGCTAACAGGGTTTCTCTAAACTCGCGCGACCAATGGAGTCGGCTGGGGATCACGAAGGATCGTGGTCCAAAGGCGACAGATGTTGCCCCGCAAACATGGAGTCCCACGGCATGGAAGCCGGAACACGCCTGCGTATCGTTCTGTTCGCAGTAGCCGCCACCATTTCGATCAACTTTGGTTTATCCAATGCACAGGCCGCCAATCACCGAACGGCCAACTTTCTGATCCAAGCACCCTCGCCACAACTTGCTCGAGCGGTGGGTCAAGCGGCTGAAAAGTACCGCAACGACTTGGCCGTCCACTGGCTTGGCAAACCATTGCCCCGTTGGCCGCGCCCCTGTCCGATTCGCGTGGTTGCCGGCGAGCGATTGGCCGCACAGGGCGTTACGACGTACAACCTGCAACCGGTTCGCGATTTTCAAATGGAAGTCGTCGGTTCTCCCGAACGAATTCTCGATAGCGTGCTGCCGCACGAAATCACCCACACGATTCTGGCCACTCATTTTGGTCGACCGTTGCCACGTTGGGCGGACGAAGGCATCTGCACGACAGTCGAACACCAATCGGAGCGTTCCAAACACGAAGCAAAACTACGTGAATTCTTGGCCTCGCGGCGGGGGATCGCGATGAATCAGTTGTTTTTGCTGACCGAATATCCCAGCGATGTGTTGCCAATGTACGCACAAGGCTACAGCGTTTGCCGATTCTTGATCGACCAACAGGGTCCCCAGACATTCATCCAATTCCTGCAGGACTACATGGACCAACGATCCTGGACAGCCAATGTTCGTAAACACTACGGATATGAATCACTGGGAGAGTTGCAAGAGTATTGGCTCGCGTGGGTCGCCGCCGGCAGCGGACCGACAGAAAAATTTGCCAAAGCAGAATCCAATACCAAGTTGGTGGCCGCCGCAACCGCCGCCACGAATCCTGCTTCTCGTGTTGCTCTGGCCACACATCAGCAGCCCGCTGGATATCAGCGGCCCGCTGGTTCGGTCACCCGACAGCCTGCAGCCAAGCCGCTGCGATCACCCACCAAGCCGGCAGCCACTACGCAGCTGGCGCACGCCGATGGGACTCGCGTGGGAGGTGCATTGCAGGAAACGTTGAGCAACGGTTGGTACTCGCGTCAGCGGCAGGCTGCCCAAAACACGCTTGCTTCGGCGACCGCATTGTCGAAGCCGAATGTTATCAAGCCAATCATCCCGCCCTCGGTGGGACAGAGCGGTCGGTATTCAGCCAGCCAGCCGCAACCCGAGCAGCAGATGTCGCGAGCTGGGGCACCGGTGGCCGAAGTGTTTGACGGCGGACCGACGCTTCGTCGGTATCGCTAGGACCGCGGCGCGGCGTGAAAAGTCGGACAGGTTGCCCCGGAGGCAGGGCAACTTTGCCGCAATTGGGTCGTTTTTACCAGCAATCTGCGGTCGATATCGCTACGAAACTCCGTGGAAGCGACTACCGCAACGCCCCAAAACCTGCTATTTTCGCACACTTGTAGCGTAAGCGGCCTCGACGCTGGGGCCGTCAGCGGCCTCCACTTGGGGGCCAACCGCGAACTTTGATTCACCATTCTCTGACGATTTGATTCGATGGCAAAACCACAACACAAAATCAAAAAAGCAAATCACGGGCGTCGTCCCGCGAGTGCAAAAGCACGTAAGGCGAAGCGAAAGAAGATCAAGACCTGAGTAGACGGGTTGTCTGAACGTGACGAAAACTGATTTCTATTTTGATTTGTCCCAATTGGATTTTGACAATCCGATCGCTGATATCCATGCGATTCGTAAGCTCAATCCACAGCGTGACGAGATGGAACATCTGACCGGCATCCTTGCGGAGGACGTCGATAATCAGACGTGCGCCGGCTACAAAGACGTGGGGCACGATGAATTCTGGTGCAACGGGCACATGCCAGGGATGCCGCTGATGCCGGCGGTGATTCAGTTGGAAGCCGTCGCGCAACTAGCCAGTTTTTTTACCCAACGAAATGATTTATTGGGTGCCGAAATGGTTGGCTTTGGCGGTGTCGACGGAGCACGCTTTCGTGACGTCGTCGTGCCGGGCGATCGATTGATCCTGATGATCAAGATGCAGAAAGCACGCCGCAACCGGATGATCGTTGCCGCGTTCCAAGGTGTCGTCAACGGCAAGCTGGTCGTCGACGGGGTGATTCGCGGAATTCCCATCCCGACCGCCACGATCAAAGCCTATCTGCAAGAACGCGGCGAGATGGCAGAAAAAACGGCCAAGCAATAATACTTGGCCGTCGCAAAATTTTTAACTGCGTCGGTTTCCCAAGGCGTGACTGTTAGCACGCGATGCAAAACCAGCTGGGTTTAACCGCCCAAGGACTCGCCACGGGCGTGCCGGGCAAGTGTCTCTTGGTACTTCTTTTTGCCTTCCTCGACCGATTTGCGAATCGCCTTGGTGCTCTCTTCGCTTTCGCGACGCAGTTCGGCGATCATCTCCAGCGACTCAATTTGGAAACCACTGATCGCATCCACTAGTTTCTGAACCGATTCCGGATTGATCGTGCTGCCATAACCGGCTCGCAGAGCAGCTCGCTCGAGCTCACGGCCGAGCTCGGCGACGTCTTCCAGGCCTTTGTTGACGCCATCTTTCATCGCTTCGGTCGCCTGAGTCACTTCGTGCAGTCCGTGTTGGCTGGTATAGACCGTGCCCAGAATCGTGAAGACATGTTCGTTGGTGGTAAAGAACGTGACCGCACGACGATAAACCCGCTCTTTGACATCGTGGGTCTGCTTGAGCTTGGTGATCAACGTCTCGCCGACGTCGTAGCCGATCTCTAAATTCTCTGCGATATCCTTGAGCAACTGATACGTTTCGTCTTCGGTTTCGAAGCGATGACGTGACTCGTCGCGGCGCAGTTCCAACTGACTCTTACCGCCTTCATCCGTCCCGGTGTATTCATCCAGTGCGGCCTGCGCGGTCGAAAGTTCCTCTTTGGCGGATTCCAAAATGGGTGCGTGCGTGTCGAGCAGTTCGCGAGCAAGCACCTCGGCTTCCTTCAGGGCGAAGCGGAAATCGATGTAGCCTTCCATAATGGCTTCTTCGCTGTTGAGCGCCTCTTTGGTGTCTTTGGCGACATCCCCATAGACTTCGACGATCTTTTCGAACCGGTCACTTGGTGAGCCACGACGCATTTTCATCCACCAATTGGACAGCTTTTCCGTCCCACTGATTTTGCCGTCATCCAACTGGGATATCAGCCGCTTGGAGTCCTCGCGAACCGAATCGAACATTTGGGCAATGTCCAAGTAACGGTTACCGACTTTGATGCTTTCGACGTTTTCACGAACCAACGCATTGAAGGCGCTCATGTGTTGAATCACATCTGCGATGGCCAAAACCTTCGATTCGTCGAGATGTTTGACGCTTTCGAGTAGTCCAATCAGCTCTTGAGGAGCCGTATTTTTGCTATCGACTCCAAACTTCTTCAGGACCACGACCGCGCGATCGAGATACTTTCGCATCGATGTCATGTCGCGCTGCTGGGTCTTCGGTGCGCTCGTTTTGGGCGCGGATGCTTGTGCTTGCTCAGACATGGCCGAGGCTTCTCCACAGAGAGGTCAATTGATCAGCTTTCGATTGAAAATCGTAAGCCATAAGGTTAGCGCCTCGGTGCGCAAAGAGCAATCGTCCGCAGACGGGCAAGGCGTCGCTTTCTAGGCCAAAAATCAGCGCTTTCTGGGCGCCTGATTCGACCATGGGTCCGCAAACAACGCGAATTGCATAAGATAGACCCTTCCCACGGCATCCTCGTTGACCTACTGCGACGGGAACCAAATCGATGGCGCCTGATAAGCTACGAGAACGTGACTGTTAAGTTTTGACGGTCAACGAACACCGCCGCAGAAAAACCGCCGTCGATGCCAGTGCATCGATAGAAGTTGCCCAATCGTTACTCACCGAATGATTTCACGCCGATTTCTCCAGCCATGAATAGCGCATCCCAAGCCCAGGCGACGCAGTCTGCCAGCGACCGCATCGAACTTCCCGGCGAAAATTTAACGCTTCAGGAAACATTGCGCGTCATGGATGTCGCGCGCGAAATGCGGGAGCGACGCGAAACGGCCGAAGAGATGTTTCGTCGCGACGACATCCGCAAGAACTTACGTGACAAGTTGATGCGGACCGCTCGACTATCGGGTGACAACGTGACCGAAGCCGAAATCGATGCCGCCATCGCTCAGTACATGGAGCGGTTGCATACATTCGAAGCTCCACCGAGTGGGCTGAACAATTTCATCGCCCATTGCTGGATTTGGCGAGACCGGATCATGTGGGGTGCCGGGTCGATTGCGGTCTCTGTCGGTGCACTGTGGTACCTGTTTGGATAACGATTCTCCCCGCCACTTGCGTCCATTGTTTGAGAATCTTGATTAGTCAGTTCGCTGACAAATGTCGTTTGTTTTTAGGTATCACTTATCATGTCCATTTCCGGTCCCGATGTTCATCGCATGCTGATGACTGGATACACCGATGCGCAGCAACGACTCGAATCGGCACGCGCCACGATTGGTCAAACCAAAGAGCAACGAGACGAATTGGATGACAACCGGGGCGAAGCCTTGGTCGATTTGGCCGAGCATTACCTGCCCGAATTGACGCGCGACGCCATCCGATCGACGTGGGATGAAATCCGCGCGACGGTCTCGCAAATCCTGCTCCGTAAAGAAGAACATCGACAGAAACTGCGTGAATCGCTGGATCGATTGAATCTCAATCGTGAACACGAAGAAAGCCAACTGGTCGACATCACACAGCGACTGGACGCCGCGAGTGACGAACAACAAAAGGTCGCCGATCAGGTCGAAGATGTCCTCCGCGAGGACCAGCAATTCGTCGGACTTTCGGATCGGGCGGCCGAAGCTGAAGCGGCGCTGGAGCGTGCCGAAGCCAACTTGCAAGAAATCGAACAGGATGCCGCTCTAAAGCTTCCCGCCTACGACAACAACAAACTGTTCCGCTATTTGTACGACCAGGGATTTGGGACGGCACAATACAGCAAGCGAGGTTTCACGCGACGGATGGACCGCTCGGTTGCCAAGTTCATCAACTATGTCAAAGCGAGGCAGGGCTATGAGTTTCTGAAAACCACGCCGTCACAAATGCGAAAGATCATCGCACAGGATCGGCAATCGTTTGAGACCGTAATGTTGGAATTGGAACGGCGACGCGATCAGGTGGCGGCGGAACTGAATTTGCCCAGCAAGATCGAGCAGACCGAGAAGTTGTTTACTCAACGGACCGAACAAATAGCGGTTTTGGACCAACTTCAGCAACAAACTCGCGGAATCGAAAGAGAGCTCACCGAACTCGAAGGGACTCGCGGGCCATATTACCGCGAAGCCATCTCACTGTTTCGAAAGATGCTGGAACAGTCCGACACTCGCGATCTTGCTCGCCGCGCCCGAACAACACGAGAGATCACTGATGACCAGATCGTTGCTAAGCTGAGCGGGGTGGATGCAGAAATTCAACAGTTGGACCAGACAGCGCGGCGACGTCGTGATGAACTGGATGACATGCAAGAGTATTTGGAAGCTCTCGGTCGATTGATTCAACGGTTTCGGTCATCGCAATTCGACTCATCGCGGTCGGAATTTGCTACGTCGCTGGATGTGGCCGGCGGATTACAACGGGCACGTAACCGTCGCGACATTGAAGATTTCTGGGAGACGATTCGGCGCGCCCAGCGTTGGGGCCCCACCGCCGTCGAACAAATCACAGCGGTGGCTTCGCATCCGTTGACCCAGATTCTGATCAACGCGATGGCACACGCCGCCGGGGGTGCCTTGCAAAATCACGCCCGTCGCGCCGGTCGGCGTCATTCGCGTAAAAGTTCCTGGGATGGCTGGGGCAGCAGCAGCGGCGATTTTTTTCGTCGTCGCTAAAACGCGATGTTTACTGTTTGGGCAGCTTGCTGCGAATCGCGACGGTGAAATACCGGTGTCGAACCCAGTGCGGTTCCACATCCAGTCGCCAACACGCCTGTTCGATCGCCGGCAACTCATCCGAGATGGCAGGCAACTTGCCCAGCGGGGCAAGCTGATGGGCGATCCCCGGCAGTGTGATGAAACGAGAGACAGCCGCCTCCAAATGCAAACGACGGATCGCGCCACCGACTTGCAAAAAATCTTGAAGCTCAGCCGATGAGATCGCACCAGCAGCCTCCATACTTAACGGCAAATACTCTTCGTCAACGAGCATACTGACTTTCAAGTCGTCTAATTCACGTTGAACCGGCATACCGACGGCAACATTGGAATAGTGAATCCCGGTGTGGCGAACCAGTGCGGTCAGACTCCCTTGTTTCAATCGAACCATTTCCTCTTCTGACAATCGCATACCCAGCAGCACGCTGGCTGCTTCGAAGACTTTCCAACCGGCCCCCGGTCCGAACTGGGGCGTCACGACAACACGTTTTCCCAACGCCGGTCTGCCATACATTTTCGGCTTGTTGGTCGTCTTCAAATCAAGCTTTTGAACGATCGCGGCACTTGCGTTGGGATACGCCCGCGTGAGCGTCTTGACTTGTTCGCGTGCAAAACGCTCCCGCCAAATCAAAGGCTGTTCGGTCGCGCGACCGTACGCAGCCACTTGTGCCGGAAAACCAGGTTGCTTGGACGCGAGTCGCGACAAGGCCGGCTCACAATCTTTGCTAATGCCTGAACCGATCATTCGACGATCGACATAACTGAGTGCGCTGAGCACGTCTGAGTAGACTTGCGGCACCTCTTCGGGTGGGGTCGCCGTTGCCGCAGCATCAATGACAGCGATGATTGCATTTTTGGCCGTCGTCTCCGCCTGAGAAACCTGCTTCATCGCGGCCGTGTTGATTGACGACGGTTTGCTGGCGGCAAACGCCCATTGAATCGCGGTGTTACGAATCAGCGCGGCCGATGCGTTGCCCCACTGACCAGCCAAATGCCGAATCGCGCCAGCGGCTCCCACGACAGAACCGTCCTTCAATCGGACCGTTCCACCGGATCCCATCTCGGTTCGCACCCGCCTTGCTTCGGCGGCAAACGCGTTCGCCACTTGCAGATTCTTACTGGCGGCTTGCTTGGCCTGTTCAAAGTATTGCTGGCGACGCACCGGAGCGAATTTGGAATCCAAGTCGCCGACGACGCCGATGAACTTGCTGAGAAATAGATTCTTATCTTTCGTCGGTAAAATGAATGTCAGCGAATACAACTCGATTCCCAATTTCTCCAGTTGTTGCTCGGCCTGTTCCAACCGGCCGTTCTTAATCTCCTGCGACATCTGATCAAGAAACTTGTCATTACGCGGCTTCGTTTTCGTCAACTGGAGTCGATTCTTTTGAGACTGTCGCGCGCCGGGTGTGGAACCGAGATACTTTCCCATCAACTTGAGCATCTCGAAATTGACCATGCCAATTTTTTGCTCCAAGTCTTTCGAGGCCGGTTCGCCCATCAATGCCAAATGTCGGGCGTCACGAGCCGCTTTCCAAAGCTCACCACCTGCTTTCTCCATTTGCTTGTAGGGCAATCGTGACGGATTATCTGATCGCTCCAGCAGATTGATAGCAGCCTGTTCCTGCTGGTTGTACAAGTCGTACAGGTCCTTGACCATCTCTTTGGCTTGAGGGATCGTTCCGTGGGCAGCGATTCCCCGGCTGGGATCTTTGCTGCTGGGATTAGCAAATGATGTGTTCGCGAACACCGTAACGATCAGCAACACACCTGCGATCGATAGAAAACCGCCCGCTCGAAAACGTACGGCTGTTGGCAATGCATCTGATTGTGCCGAGCGATGAAATCGAGACATCTCAGTTGCCTCCTTGAACGAGTGCCATCACGGTGCCACCGTTAAACATCACTGCCTTGCCATCGGACCCCACCAATGACGCACTGCCGATACTCGCTTTGAGCGTGTTCTTACTTACGTCAAATTCGGCAAAGGTGACTGCTACCGATTTGCCCGGTGGTGTCATCGTGATCGGTGATGAGGCACTGGCTTGGAAGTAAAAGTCGCAAGCGACCGTCCGCCCCGTCAGCGACGCGGACGTTTCGACGTCCGTCGTTCCGTGAATCAACAGACAGGGAAACTTGCCAGGCAACGCGTTCAAATCGTAGGTGGATATTTGCACGACATTAGGCCGACCATCGCCAACAGAAATGACTTCTACTTTTGCAGAATCCATCTCGACCGGCGGCGACAACCGCAAAGAAACACTCCCCGATGCGGGCAACTGTTGCTCGACGACTTGAACCGCCGACTGAGTGTACTCCTTGGTACGAACGGCAAAGTCTTGTGATTGCTGCTGCACCGAAGCAGCCATCTCCTTCATTTCGTCTTTGGAGCACCCCCCAGCAATCATCAAACACGCAATCATGAAACAGACAGCCCGCACGAGTGGCGTGACGGATTTGCCGTGTTGCAGGTCGCGATCAAGCGGATGTAGATCGAACAAGTACATATAAAATCCAAATTGATTCCTATTCGCGAACCCGTCGTAATCGACCGGGCAGATGATCAGATTGGCCCCTGTACGCATGTAAAGCCCTGTTCGCATGCAGAGCACAGGATACTGGCACCAACACGCCTCCATTAGAG
>JABDKS010000922.1 GCA_013002105.1 Pirellulaceae bacterium
GCCCGACGAAGAGAAAGACGCGGCGAAGGAAAAGAGTGACGATCAGGACGAGCCCGCCGAGAGTGAAAAGCCCGACGAGAATGAAAAACCCGACGCAGAGAAGCCATCGGACGGGGATACCAGTGTCGATCAAGCGAAAGCCGCCATCGAAGAACAGTAATCTGTTCGCAAGAAACAGCACCTTACCTTTCTGATCAGCCTGCTCATGTTCGCACTACTGCTTTCCGCACTATTGATGCATCCCGTTCACGAAACGGTTTCCGAAATCGAATGGAATCCACAGTCGGGTCGCCTCGAAGTCGCAGTCCGACTGAGTGTGTTGGATGAACAATGGATTCAGCAGCGTCATGCGACGAACAGGGAGCCCGTCAATAAGTGGGCGATCCGCTACTTGCAATCCCGTTTTCGTGTGGACCCTAGCGCCAATGTGAAGCTGGCAGAATCGCCAGCTAATGCCAGCTCCGTTGCAGAAGTCCCGCCAACGAACACCGCTCAAGCTCGCCGTCACGCCGTGTATCACTGGATCGGGCGCGAAGAAGAGGGATCACA
This sequence comes from Pirellulaceae bacterium, assembly GCA_013002105.1. Next base: position 550 of record JABDKS010000922.1, read on the forward strand.
CGTGTGGTGGTATTTTGAGATCGAGACGGCCAAGAAAGCGAAGCCTGCAGTCGTCGAGCAGCGGATGTTGTTTGAGCGGGAAGACAAATACGCCAACCGCGTTTTGATCTTGGGAAAAACAGAATCGAAGGTCTCAAAGGCGACGGTGTCACGGCGAGCCGTCACGCTTACAATCGACCAACCCACCGCGAGATTGGACGCCCCCGCCAGCAAAGCCCGCAATGACGCAAAGAAACTCCAACGACAGTAGCACGGGTAGTCATCTGACCGCCGAAGTGGTTTCGATCGGTGACGAAATGACCAGTGGTGCTCGGCTGGACACAAACGCTCAGTGGCTGAGCCAACGGATCCGTGACTTGGGCGTCGAAGTTGCATTCCATTCGACGGTCGGTGACACGCTTGCGCACAACGTGGACGTGTTTCGCATCGCGGCCGATCGTGCCGATATCATCGTCAGCACCGGCGGCCTTGGTCCCACACGCGACGATTTGACTCGCGAGGCGCTTGCTGGGCTCGTCGACCGCCCCTTGGTACTCAGCGATTCCGCGTTAGAACATATCGAGTCGATGTTTTCCAAACGAAAACGCGAGATGCCCGAGCGAAATCGTTTGCAGGCAATGTTTCCCGAAGGCAGCGTCGAGATTTACAATCCACAGGGCACAGCGCCCGGGATCGATTTGGCAATTTCCCGTGACGGTCGTAGTGACAGCCGCATCTTTGCACTGCCCGGCGTCCCGGCCGAAATGAAGCGGATGTTTGATGACACGGTGGCGGATCGGATCATGCAACTCGCCGGCGGCGGAAAATTTATCGCGCATAGCGTGATGAAATTTTTCGGGACCGGCGAAAGCGACATGGAACAAAGACTGGGCGACATGATCGCCCGCGATCGCCAACCCCGTGTCGGCATTACCGTCAGTAGCGCCACGATCTCACTGCGAATCAGTGCGTCAGCAGAGAATTTGGAACACTGCACTGCGATGATCGCGACGACCCGCGCTGAAATCCTAGAGCGTGTTGGTGATTTGCACTACGGCGATGGCGAGCACTTTGAACAGCACCATGCTATCGATCAGACACTCTGCCAACGAGACGAATCTCTGCTGGTGATCGAACTCGGTCGCGCAGCGCCGTTGGGAGATTGGTTTGCGTCGTTGGAGGAAACCAAGTCCTATCGAGGTGGACTCTCGCTCGCCGACACTTCGGACGTTTGCTCTCTTGCTGGGACCTCCGACGAGACCGCGGCATTGGCTAAGTTGCGTGACCAGTTCCAAGCCGACTGGTTGCTGATGGTCGATGGCTACCCGCAACTGGATCACGGCAGTGACAAACCGCTCCCGCCGGCGGACGTCCGACTGGTGATCCTGCCGCCATCCGGACCGCAAATTCAACGGGACATCTCCCTGGGAGGACACCCGTCGATCCTGCAACAACGGATCGCCAAAGCAGCCATGCAGTGGTTTCGCGAAACATTGAAGCGTTGATTGGCAACAAATCCGCTTCGTCGGTCCACTTTGCCTCCAACCATCCCATCACGAGCGACATTTCGCGTATCCTAAAAAATACTCAGCCTTGACTGTGATACTTTTTCTGACTCAAAGGAGGTTCAAGCAATGCTTCGTTCTATGATTTTCATCGCGTTCATCACCGCAATTGCTTTGCCAGATTGTCTGTCAACGGTCGTCGCTGACGACGATACCGCCGCAAAGCGTGCAGTCGAGGCCGCTTCGGCCGCAGCAGCGGACAGAGATTTGCAAGAGCGAGAAAAGAAACTGTCGCAGTATTTATCCGGCGCCGTATTTGCGGGCAAATTCACGATCGACGGAAAGTCGGATCAGTCGCCCAAGACCGAGGAATACACGATCAGTCAGTGCGAAAAGTTGCCCGCTCCTGACATGTATCGTTTGACCGCTCGAATCAAATACGGCGACACGGATCAAGAAGTCCCCTTGGATCTGAAAATCTTGTGGGCGGGTCGGACTCCCGTCATCACCATGGACAACTTTTGGATTCCCGCGATGGGCAAGTTCGACGCCAGGGTCTTGATCCACGCCGATCGCTATGTCGGCACCTGGCAGCATGACGCAGTTGGCGGACACATGTTTGGAAAGATCCGCCTGGCCGACCACGAAGTGCAGGAAGTGACCGAAGAAACCGAAGACGAAAAGGCGTCGCGATAGCCGCTGTTGCAGATTTTATTGGAACGATGCATTTGCGCGGTAGCGGCGACGCAGGTCAGTGTCAGCACAAACAAATCAGTGTCAGCGCAAACAAAAACGGACGGTCTCCCCCCAGAGACCGTCCGTTTCTCGTTTTTTGTCCGTTACGATGACGTCAAAGGTCGCTTTGCTGCTCAGGTTACTCACCGGCTCCCATCGGAGCAGCATGCGTTATTTTGAACGTTGAATCATGACGATTTCAAAAAACGTGTTTTCATCTTGGTTGTCGTCTGACTGTCGACCAGGACAGGTCCTGGCCAACAACCACTGTGCCTTTCATTAAACCTCGGAGCTCGCCAGGAAACAGCGTTTGGACAGTTCGTTACAAGGATCGACTCCAACGTGGTTGCTGGCGTCGGTATCACTGATGTTTCCACCCGATGGTGTGTTTCCAGTCACCGTCGCGATATTGGTGTATTGACCGGAGGTCACAATGCGAGTCGCGGTGTACTGCCACGATTCGCCGACATCCAGCAAACCGTTGCTATTGGTATCACCACCGGTGAAATTCGGAGTGATGTCATCGGCACTGTTACCCGGTGTGCCATTGTCATCACGGACAGCAACATTGGAAATCACCAGGCCTGTGTTGGTCACAACGTAGGTGAACGTTGCGGTCGATCCGACATCCAAACTTTGACCGGGCCCTGTATCGGAATCCTGACCATTGGTCGCTTTTTCGATCGTGATCGTAGACGCAACACCCAAGTGATTGCTCGGGTCGGTGTCGCTGACATCGTTCAGTGACGGGATGTCACCGCCGTTGGTGTCGACCGGATTGGCGGTGACGGTACCGATGTTGGTGTACTGACCGGCCGTTGCGATCGTGTTTCCGGTGTAAGTCCAGGTTTCGTTCGGGTCCAACCGCCCGTCCACGTCCGTGTCACCACTTTGGAAAACCGGTGTGACTCCGCGATCGTCGGTCACGGTGACCGTAGCAAGTTGGGTGTTACCGGTGTTGGTGACGACGTAGGTGAAGTTCACCGTGGAGCCCGCGGCTACTTGCGGCCCCGTCGCGGCATCAGCATCCTGGCCGTTGGTCGACTTTTCAATGTTGATCTCGGCGGTCACACCAAAGTGATTGCTTGGATCGTTGGCATTGACGTCTGCCAGGCCAGGGATATCCGCTCCGTTGGCATCAACGGGGTTCGCCGAAACCGAACCGATGTTGGTGTATTGTCCAGTCGTGACGGTTGCTGTGGCGGTGTACGTCCATGTTTCTCCGACGTCCAAACGACCGTTGGTGTTGGCATCGCCGCTCTGCAATACCGGAGTCACGC
>JABDKS010000930.1 GCA_013002105.1 Pirellulaceae bacterium
CCGTGACTACGGGGCCGCCATTAATTCTAACGCATCGATGGAAACTGCAACCGAGAACTATTTGGACTCGGCGATGCAGTAGAGCTTGCTACCGGAGCGAATGAAAATTTCGCCTTTGCTGATCGCGGGCGTGCCACCGAATCCGGTTTCGTCGGACAGTTCGTTGGTCGCAAGTAATTCCATTTCGGGCGTTGCCGACAGCACGTAAAAGGTGCCGGTGCTGCTGGTGACATACAGTTTGCCATCAGCAAGGACGGGCGATGCGTAATCGAGGTTTCGCATGAACCCGCCGCCGCCACCGCCGCCGCGTCCACCGCCGAATCCGCCTCGGCCGCCGCCAAATCCACCACGGCCGCCCTCTCCACCGGGTCCGCCCGGTCGTCCACCTTCGGCTTCACCACCGCCGGGTCGTCCGCGTTCGCCATCTGGTCCGCGCCCACCATCTGGTCCGCGTCCACCACCATCCGCTCCGGGGCCACCACGGCCTCCGAAACCGCCGCCGCCGGGTCGTCCGCCGCCACCTCCTCCGGCGCTGCTGGTAGACGCCAGTCGTTTCTGTTCAACCTTGTCACCCGTTTCGGCATCAAAGCAGGTCATGATGCCACTAGCGAAACTGTACAGATGACCGTCGTGATAAACGGGCGTTGCAAATCGGCCTGCAACGTTGCCGTCCCAGACCACGTGTGAATCATTGACGTCACCTTTTCCGCCCGCTTTGACAGCGACTGCTTCGCCACCACGTCCGCCGGTTGCGAATACAACTCCGTCCTTGCCTGGTGCCAAACTTGCCGATGCGGACGAATCAGTGGTGCCGCGCGAATACCAACGGAGTTTTCCAGTTTCAGGGTTCATGCCCCAGACTTCGCCTGGAACACCCAACACCAAATCGGTTCGTTCGCCGCTTTGAACCAGAATCGGAGTGCCCCACGTGCTCGCCAAATCGGCCGCCGGGGTTTTCCAAACTTCTTTGCCGGTGGTTTTGTCAAACGCAAACAGCGACTCGCTTTCGTCCGATGCGTTCACGATCACCAAGTCTTCATAGAGAACGGGGCTGGAAGCCGATCCCCATCGCTGACTGCCGGATCCGGTTCCGACACTTTGCTGCCAAAGTTGGTTGCCGTCCAAATCAAACGCGACGACGCCCGTTTTGCCAAAGAAAGCGTAGATACGTTCACCATCACTGACCGGTGTGTGACTGGCGTAACCGTGTGCGGGAACACCCATGCCCGAATAGGGGTCTTCTGGTTGAACAGCGGCGACGGTCTTGGACCAGACTTCCTTGCCGTCGTCGCGGTTGATGCAGATTAGATGTCGCTTGAGGTCTTCGATCTTTTCGTTTTCACCACCGACACCGTAACCCGAGTACGCCGTGACGAATACTTTGTCGCCAACCACAATCGGGCTCGAGACACCTTTGCCGGGAAGATCGACTTTCCATTTGACGTTTTCCGTGTCACTCCACTTGACGGGGGTTTGCTCGGAGTCCGTGCTTGCCGATTTGCCACCGGTGCCAAGGAAGCCTGGCCAGTCCTCGCCTTGTACCAGTGAGGTCGTTAAAGCGACGATGGCAATCGTCCCACAAAAAGTCCTGAGCATCTGAATCTCCCGAGCATGGAAATGGATAAGCAGGGCGATTGAGATTCGCCCCGGTCAGTGGAACCCGACCAACGCGAGCGAGTATCGCGGATTCTGGCCGAATTTGCGACAACCAATTCGAAAGAAGCCAGCGTGCAAAGCGCCTACTTGGTCGGTTCCAGCCGCCCGGCCAGCAATTTGTCGGCTTTTCCACTCGCCTCGGACATGACTTCGGCGATCGTCACAACCGCCCCTCCGCGTTTTTTGCTCTCGTAGGCGGCCTGCATGAATGCGTAAAGCTCGATCGTTTCGGCAGGGTCAATCGGGACTTTACCGTGACGAAAGAATTTGGCGATCTGCTGGACCAACGGCGTGTAACCGTCGTATTTGCCGACCGGCCCAATCGCCTCGGAACCGAACACGGTGCCACCATACCCTGGCTTCCCGCCGCGTATACCGCGGAATGTACCGATCCGGCCGTCGGACCAACGACCAACCGCCAATTCAAAATCGACGGTCGATGTGTGGGACACCGATTCACATCCTGATTGCATGCAGGTGTACAGCATTTCTACACCGTGTATGCCATACCAAAACAGATCGACGTGTGTCTTCTCCAATGAACATGGGCTAAAGGTGCTGCAGCCTAAAACCGTTCCAACCTTTCCGGCACGGATCTCTTGCGGACCTGTGCTGTAGCGTAGTGATGAACTGCTGAACATTGGAACGTCGTAATGTTTTGCCGCACGAAATATCGCGACGACTTCGCTCAAATTCGATCCGGTCGGTTTGTCAATGAACACCGGCTTGCCAGCGCGGAAGACTTGTAAAGCCTGGTCCAAATGCGGGCGACCGTCGTTCGTTTCCAGCAAAACGCAATCGACTTGCTGGAGCAGTTGGTCGATGGAGTCGACGATTTCCACACCCAAGGCCGCGATATCGGCTGTGTACTTGGGTATTCGACTGACACTTGATTGGATGTCGGGGCTGCCATGCGGATACGCAGCGACGACGCGGCAGTGTTGCATTTCTGCCGTCGGTGGGTCTTGATTAAACGCCTTGGTAAACGCAATCGAATGCGACGTGTCCAATCCAATCACGCCGACCCGCAGCAAGCGGCTTGGATTGGATTGAAACTTGTCTTGGGAATCTTGTGCTGCAATAGGTGATGCGGAAAGTACGATTGCCAGGGACACATACAAGCATCCGGTCCAGTTTTGCATCGGAGTTTCTCTGAGTGTTCTAGAAAGATCTGTCGCGGATGACTCGTTACACCTGCGGTTGCCAGCCTTTGGCGTATTCGCGTCCCCATAATTTTTGGGCATCGGGATTATCGATGATGTGTCCGTTGCTTGGATCGGTGTGCAAAACGGTGCCGGATCGATAGGCGATGTTGCCCAAGTGGCAAAGCAACGTACTTTGGTGAGCCTTTTCGATGTCCGCGTTGGGACGTCGGTCGGTTCGTACGGCGTCCAAGAAGTCCGCGAAGTGATCGGCGTCACCGCCCGCACCATTTTCCGCTTCGATCTCTTTGTTTTTGATGTCGTACATCGCGTAACCCGATCCACGGATCACGATGGAGCCTTCGGTGCCATGCAAGCTGATTCCGAAGGACGCGTCGTGTGGTCCCATCGGCGACCAGCTGAGGCCTTCCCAAGTGATCGTTTTGCCCTCGGGGAAATCCATTGTCACCATCATCGTATCGGGCGTTTCTTGGTCGTCATCATGGCGGTACTTGCCGCCTGCGGCAGTGACGCGGTTGGGGTAGGTGACATCAAGACCCCAGCGAGCGACGTCGATACCATGCACACCATTGTTGCCCAATTCCCCGTTGCCCCAGTGCCAATGCCAGTGCCAGTTGTAGTGGACGACGTTGTCTTTGAAGTCGCGCCGCGCGGCGGGGCCTTGCCAGAGATCCCAGTCCAACCAGTCAGGCACGCCAGTCTTTTTGCCAACACCGATCGACTGTCGCCGGTTGTTGTACCAGGTGCGTGCGTAAAGCGTTTTGCCGATGGCGCCATCGTGTGCCTTGCCGATCGCTTTGACCAATGCGGGCCACGTTCGGCGCTGTGTGCCCATCTGGACAACGCGATCATTCTTGCGAGCGGCCTGTACCGCCCACTCTCCTTCTTCGGCCGTGTGACTGCAAGGCTTTTCGACATAGACATGTTTGCCGGCGGAGCATCCCAGGATGGTCGCCGGTGCGTGCCAATGATTCGGCGCAGCACAGACCAAGACGTCGATGCTCGGGTCATCCAATACACGCCGAAAATCGCCGGCCACTTTGGGCGCCGTGCCCTGATCTTTGGTTACCAGCTTGGCGGTCAGTTCGGCTGCCCGAGAGTCGACGTCGCAGATGTATCCGATCTGCACGTTCGGCTGGTTCATCATTCCGCGAGCAATGGCTTTGCCGCGTCCATTGACACCCATGATCCCCAGCACGATTTTTTCGGATGGTGATTGTGTGGACGATTCCTGAGCCGAAACGAATGGACTCGGGCGTGTTATCGCGGTTGCCGCTAGGGCCGATCCCGCCTTGAGAAACAATCGACGGTCATGATTTCGGTTCATTGTCTAACTCGTTAGCCGATGGATGGTGTTTCGGTGGTGTGGCTTCGTTCCTTTGGACACTAGAAACGGAGACGACGAATTGAATCGCGACGCAATTTGATTGGCGCGATCCAGGTCGACCGCGCCGCTATGCGCGTGCAACAAATATCGCAGTCGCGTCGGATTGTCTTTGCGCAGCAACATTGGAGCATCCCGGCAGATCGATGCCCCCATCCAGCCATCGCCGCGCACGTGCCATTTGCTGGGGTAGGTTGGATTGTCAGCGTGATCAAAATAGGTGATGCCTTCGGTCACGCCTTGGTCGATCGATCCGCTGTAGTCAATCCAAGGCGATGCCTTTCCAAATAGTTGAACCTCGGTTTGCTGACCATTGGCTCCGGTCAAAACGCCGTCGCCGAAGGCCGCCGAGATTGACTTTGCAACACGAACTGCCAAAAGCCCAAAATTGGTTTGGTTCAGTTCCAACGACTCGGCAACGGATGTCAGCGAAGTCTGTATCTCTAGCAGCAATTCGTTGTT
>JABDKS010000946.1 GCA_013002105.1 Pirellulaceae bacterium
GGCGGCGGATTGTTCGCTGGCCTGCACGCTAAGAAAAGCTGTGGCGGTGGCGGCGGATTGCTCGCCGGCCTGCACGCTAAGAAGGGCTGCGGTGGTGGCGGATTGTTCTCGAAGCTGAAGGCAAGACGAGCTTCGTCTTGCAGTGCTCCTGAGCCAGCTTGCTGCGAACCAGCTCCGGAACCTTGCTGTGCACCTGAGCCAGCTCCAGCACCTTGCTGCGAGCCAGCACCAGCTCCAGCACCTTGCTGCGAACCAGCTCCAGCACCAGCACCTTGCTGCGAACCAGCACCAGCTCCAGCACCTTGCTGTGGTGGCGCCGTTGCAGCTCCTGTTGTCATGGAAGCTGCACCTTGCTGTGGCGGAACTGTGACCATGGGTTACAGCGGAGCACCGATGGAAGGCGGATTTGACCTGCAACCAGGCGAAACCGTTGTTCCTGGCAGTGTTGTCACGCTCGGCGAAGCTGGTGCAGTTGAAAGCGCAAGCGATGCTGGCGCAACGACCGAAGAACTGCCAACGGCAGAAGCTACCGACGATGCTCCTCCTGCTCCAACACCTGATGCCAATACGGACATCTAAGTTGGACCCGCGGATTCATCCGTAAACATCGCCCCGTTGATGGCAACATCAACGGGGTTTTTTTTGGTTCGCCAAGCGACCCAGCCTCGTCCACAGCGGCGCGTGCTCTATTTCGTGTTCGTCGCCGCGTGCAGTTCAGCAGGGGCGAGCGGATTCTGCTTCGGTGCGTAGCCGATCTATCACGTCGGCACGTAGGCGACTGACATCGTTGGCATCATGGATATCGTCCGGCTTTAGAAACAGCCGTTCCTGTTGATCATCCTGTTGGACGTAAAACCAACGCGACGAAGTGACGGCAGTGACGTCGCTCCCCGACCGGCTGACAATCACCGGATCGTCGGGTTCGTCGGACTGACTCCACACGTCCGGGTCGATTAGCCGTTGCTGGTCCACGCGGCCTTGGAGCTGTGTCAGCAAGTCGGGAATGCCCGCCGAATCAAATAATCTTGGATGATGCAGTGGTCCGCCTTGGTCAATGATCAACGGAAGCTGGAGGTGACAACTCCGCAAGGCTCCCGCGCGATGGCCAATCCAGTCGTTTTGTCCCAACGCAAATCCGCTTGTCCCGGCCAGCGCCATCGCGGGTTTTGGATCGCTGGAAGCCTGTCTCAAGACGGCAAGCAATTCGTCGATCAATCGTATCTGACACCCATAGGTACGCATCCAAGTAGAAACCAGATCGCAATGTGAATCATTTTGGATCGCTAACAGCGGTGGTTCGACGTTGTCAAAAGCCACCGGCAGCGGCGGCAACATGTCCTCTTGTGACTCGCTCTCTACCTGCAAGTCTTCGTGTTCAACCGGCTCGTCGTCGATATCCTCCTCGTCCGCTTGAACCAGCCACCGCGGAGCGTCCCATCGATGGATCAAGAAATCGCTGTGCAACCAAAGCAGACTCCAGGGTTCAGGGTCTGCCATGCGTTGCACGGCAGCGGCGATTAACTGAGCAAACTGTGTCGATTCGATATCCTGGGCCGGCTGTTGGGAGGCCACGTCGGTAGAGTCCTCGTCATCTGGATCGATCAGATACAACTGATCGAAGTCACATTTTGTGGCAACGTTGATGGCATCTTGGCTATCGGTGATCAGTTCGATTGGGCCACTTTGTTTCCACGCCTCGAGCCAGTTCGTTTCTGTCGGCTCGTTAGGCTGTGCGAAATGGTCACCGGCGGGGGACCGTCCGCTACCAAACCAGTCGCGTAAGTTGTCGATCGGGTCGGCGTGCCGCGATAGACAGCGGTCCCAAACACAGCCACCAGCGGCCAGCTGATCGATCGTCGGGGTGGAATTCCACGATGACCCGTAGCACCCGATCGAAGCGGGTGCGAAGCCGGCGAGCGTCACGACGACGAGTTTTTTGTCGTTCAAAACAATCTGCTTGTGCGAGGGTCGTTTGCAAATGCGGCGGAGCCACCGGTCCCGATGGAAACGATCTGGCCCGTCTTACGTTCGTCAGGCCGTGGTCGCGACCTGCTGTCTGATTGGCCAAGGATGCTGCTTTGGATCTGTCCGTTGCCCATCAACTTGATCGGCATCTTCGCCTACTCATTGGGCCTCTGTATGTCTGGGCACAGAGAGAGTCGTCAACAGGCAGTCCGGCCGTCGTTCTGCCCGTTAACAACGTCATATTCGGCTTAATCGGACCGTTGTAGCACGACAGGCATCGAGGCACTCTCGGGACTCTGCCCACGTAGTCTATCAGCGACGTAGCGTTCATCGCAGTGGTCCCTGTCGAGCTTTGATCCACCGCAGGCTGCCGGACCGGCCAGGAACGTCATTCTCGCCTGTGCGATCGTCGTAAGGTTCTGATCGAGTTGATAGGGCCAGCGATACAACCTGATCCCCCTCTTGATCCGTTGGATGAACCATGCAACCCGTTGAACCAAATCATTCGATTGTCAATTCGCCCAGCATGCCTGACGCGCTGGGAACGACGACGCCCCCGGTCGTCGTTCCGGTTGTGAGCACACCGGCAACATTACCGGCAGCCCTAACGGCAGCATCACCTGCGACGGCTCCGCGTCCGATCGTGATTGAGCGCAATCAAGTTGAGATTTGGGACGTGCCCTTTGATGTCATCACGTTGGATCAGTCACTTCAGCACATCAGTCGATTGATCCATCGCGGAGAGCCCAGTTACGTTATCACGGCCAACCTCAATTATGTGATGTTGCATCACCGCAACGACGATCTGCGAGCCATCACACGCGATGCGGACTTAATTGTCGCCGATGGGCAGCCCATCGTGTGGCGCAGCAAGTTAGGCGACCGCCCGTTGCCCGAGAGGGTTGCCGGCAGCGAAATGATCTACGAAATCGGTCGCTACGCCGGCGAGAAAGGCTGGAGCATCTACTTCCTCGGTGGCGAAGCGGGTGTTGCTCAATCGTGTGCGACCGAATTGGCACGTCTGTATCCCGGTATGAAAATCGCGGGTGTGGAGTCTCCTCCCTTTCGACCACTGACCGACCCCGAGCAGCGAGCCCAGGACCATCGGATCCAAACGTCGGGCGCCGACATATTGCTGGTGGCATTCGGGCAGCCCAAGGGCGAGCTGTGGATTCACGAGCATTACAAGCGGTTGGGCGTGCCGGTGAACATTCAGTTGGGCGCGTCGTTTGATTTTGTGGCGGGCAACGTGATCCGCGCTCCCAAAATCTGTCAAGCGATCGGGATGGAATGGTTTTATCGCATGGTCAGCGATCCGCGCCGGCTGGTCAAACGTTACGCCACCAACGCGTGGTTTCTGGCCACCGCACTGGCGCAGGACTGGAAACGCAAGGTTCACAGTTGGGGCATGGGAATCGAGTAATCGATCGCATGCAATAAAGGGGTCAGTGCAAGAACTGGGCAGGCCCCAATGGCACGGGCTTCATCCCAATTGGATAGCGCCGCTTTGGAATCAGCACGTTGTGTTTCCCCGTCCCGATAACCACACAGCGTTAGCTGCGGTTGTTTCCCAAGACAACCGAGGCTATCGCACATCGGCTCATCAAAAGTGCCGCAGGCGTCATTGCGACGGTGCAGTTGCCGCTTTCTTCTTGGGTTTGTAGATCTCTGTGGCGGTGCCGAAGTGGACTTCGCCGGCATTCATCAGTGTTTCGCTGAGCGTTGGGTGCGGATGGACGCTATCGGTTACATCGTGCACTTCGCAGCCCATCTCGATCGCCAATACCGCTTCGGCAATCAGCTCGCCAGCGCCGCTACCGACAATTCCGCATCCGACGACGCGCTGGGTTTCGGGATCGACCAACCACTTGGTCAGGCCATCGGTGATGCCCAATGCCTGAGCGCGACCGCTGGCCGCCCAAGGATAAACTTCCACGTCGACTTTTCGGCCATCGCGTTTGGCTTCTTCTTCGGTCAGACCGGCCCACGCGATTTCGGGATCGGTGAAGACCACAGCGGGGATCGCGATTTTGTCAAACGCGACGTTCTTGCCCGCGATGACTTCTGCTGCCACGCGTCCTTCGTGGGTCGCTTTGTGAGCGAGCATGGGATCGCCCGCAACGTCACCGATGGCAAAGATATGCGGATCGGATGTTCGTTGTTGGTTGTCGCAAACGACAAAGCCACGTTCGTTGACCTGGACTTGCGTATTCTCCAGGCCCAGATTGTTGGTGACCGGTCGACGTCCGATGCTGACCAAGACGCGGTCGTACTTTTCGACGCCGAATTTTCCCGGTCCCTCGAAAGTGACTTCGACCTTGTCACCCGCTTCGGCCAGTGATCCAACTTTGGTGTTCAGCAACACGCGGCCTTCGCACATCTGATCGACACGTTTGGCGAGCGGTTTGACTAGATCTCGATCGGCACCGGGCAACAATCCTTCGGCCAGTTCGACGACGGTCACTTTGGATCCCAGTTGCGCGTAGACGCTACCCATTTCCAGCCCGATGTAGCCGCCGCCGATGACCAGCAACTCGTCGGGAATGTCGGCCAGATTTAGTGCACCGGTGCTGTCCATCACACGATCCGAACCGATGTCAAATACGCCGGGCATCGCGGGAACGCTGCCGGTGGCCAGGACGCAGTGGTCAAACGTGATTTGGCCGCCTTCGGGGATTGATTCGTGATCGCCTTCCAATTTCAACGTGGTGGAATTGACGAATGTACCGCGGGCTTGGATGACTTTGACTTTTCGGCGTTTGGCTAGATTGGCCAGCCCACCGGTCAGATTCGAGATGACTTTGTCTTTGCGGGCACGCACTTTGTCGATGTCGATGGCCGGCTTGCCGTTGTATTGAACGCCCCATTCCTTGCCCAACTCGTCGACTTCGTGGATGACTTTGGCGACATGCAGCAGGGCTTTGCTGGGGATACAGCCACGCAGCAGGCAGGTGCCGCCTAAACGTGATTCGGCTTCGACGATGGTAACGTCCAGTCCTTCGTCAGCCGCCAAAAATGCCGCCGCGTATCCGCCGGGGCCACCACCAAGAACAACAACAGAAGAATGCATAGCGAGATCTTGCCTTGTACTTTCGACAAAGGACCCAGGGGCAACAAGGGACGTAGGAGTTTGGCACGTATCTTAATCGAAACGTACTGATTGGGACGGGTCCTGCCCGCCCCGAATGAGACGAAGATGTTGGACGAGCGAATCTCGTCCAACAAAGAACATCAACGCGCGAGCGATCCCAGGTTGCCGGTCGGTGCGATCGGCAACCGCTGAGCTTGGCAATGTTATCGTGACAAGAATTCGACGACGGAGTTTGCATCCACCGGCAAGCTGATGTCACTTGGTCCGGGCAAACCCAAGACGGTCGCTTTCAAGCTTTCGCTGTCGAACGTCACCCAATCCAATGCGTCGGGAGCCGCGTTCGCGATCACGCCACGGTACAGGTTCTTCAGGTTCTCGCGCTCACGGACTTCGACAATATCACCGGGACGCAGCAAGTAGCTGGGCTTGGTGACTTTGACGCCATTGACGCGGAAATGACCGTGGGCCACGCCCTGCCGAGCTTGAGGACGCGTTTTGGTAAACCCAACACGCCGGACGACATTGTCCAATCGTCGCTCACACATCAACAGCAACAATTCACCCGTGTTTCCCGACTTGCGTCCCACCGCGTCAAAGTATCGACGCAGTTGACGTTCGCCCAACCCGTAATAGTGCTTGATCTTTTGCTTCTCCATCAAGGCCGCACCATAGTTACTTGGACGACGTCCGCGGACGTGCATCCCAGGAGGCGTATTGCGGCGATCCAGGGCGCGAGCTGCACCTGCGGTTTCGTAGATCAGCGTGCCGAGGCGTCGATTGACGCGTGCTTTGGGACCGGTGTAGCGAGCCATACTCTGTTTCCTTTGGAAAGACCGCCGGAGCGGTTTTGGGGTGGGCGATCGAGTTGGTAACGACATCCAAAAGGAGGTCGACCCACTCTCTTGCCGGGGCGTGATCCAACGCTCTGTCGACAGGAAAACGATTCTCATCGGTCCCAAAACGACGACTGGCCTCGACGATCAAGGCCAGCTGGTCACGCACGGATTCGTGTGAAGTGCGAAAAGTGTCCCCGAAGCGGTCGGTTTGGACAAGGGGAAATGCCGGGTTTGACGCCGCGAAATCGGCTTTTCGGCCGTCCACCGGTGACTCCGATCCATGTCGTCAGGCCCCCAGCCGTTGTCTGCCCCCACTGTCATCAGGCTCCCAGCGGTTATCTGGCCCCAGCAGTTATCAGGGCACCAGCAGTTAACAGGGCACCAGCAGTTAACAGGGCCCCACGGTCATCAG
>JABDKS010000874.1 GCA_013002105.1 Pirellulaceae bacterium
GATGCGAGCAAGATCGTGACGCCGAGAAGTGTGAGCAGCGAGAGAGTGAATCGAGTAAGATTCTCTGTTGGCATGGGAGATCATTTGCAGGGGTAATCGTCGATGGTCAAAATGCGTTGTACCCTATCGGTCACGCCGTTGTTCAAAGTCGTTTCGCGTCGTCGTTTCGCGTCAAAGAGATGAATCTTATGAGACTAACAAAGTTTTTTACGCTATGCCTTTCGCTTTCAGTAGCGTTCGCTGTCGTCGGAGTCGGTCCAAGGGAGATTGTTGCGGAGGACAAGTCCGGGGCGAGTTCGCCGGCCAAACCCAAGCGAAAGCCATCGTCAGTGCTTCAGCCAATCAGCGACGTCGCCGGATTACCCAGAGTCCTATTGATCGGCGATTCGATCTCGATGGGGTACACGTTGCCGACGAGAGAATTGCTGCAAGGTAAGGCGAATGTGCATCGTATCGCGGCTAACGGCGGTCCGACCACACGCGGGCTTGCGTCAATCGACAAGTGGTTGGGCGATGGCAATTGGGATGTGATCCACTTTAATTGGGGGATTCACGACCTGAGGCACATGGGCGATGGCAAACGTCAGGTGGAACCCGACGATTACGAGCAGAACCTGCGCGACTTGGTTGCAAAGCTAAAGGCTACTGGTGCGACACTGATTTGGGCATCGACCACGCCCATCCCATCGGGAAAGCTGAATCCCGATCGGACATTCGGCGACGAGACCCAGTACAACCGGATTGCCAAACGTGTCATGCAAGAAAATGACATCGCGATCAACGACCTTCACGGCTACGTTTTGCCCGAGTTTTCTCGCCTGCAAAAACCGCGGGATTTGCACTACACGACGGCGGGTTCGGCCTATTTGGCCAAGCGGGTGGCAGCACAGATCGAACAAAAACTGCCTTCAGCCGCGATATCAAAATGAGGATCCAGGTTTTCCGGATGCGATTCATTTACAATGGACGGCCCCGCCTGACAGCCGTTGGCTGATCGTCTCCCTCCCCCCATTCAGCAAACGTCGACATGCATCGTGCGATCTCGGACTCGCGCAGCTCTTCGCCATTCGGTTGGCGGAATCTGGTCGTGTCGCTCGTGGTCTGCATTTGCTTTGTCGATGCCTGCCGACTTAGCCACGCAGATGAGTCGGATGACCTCTACCGGTCAAAAATCAAACCGTTGCTACGGGAGCGATGTTTTTTTTGTCACGGTGCGTTGAAGCAGGCATCCGGTCTGCGATTGGACACCGCCGAGCAAATGGTCCAGGCCGGGGCAATCGAACCGGGCAACGCGGCGGGAAGTTTGCTGATCGAGAAGGTGTCCGCCAGCGATCCGCAAGAACGAATGCCTCCAGAGCATGAAGCCGCACCGTTGACGCGATCAGAGATCGACCTGTTGCGAAATTGGATCGACGCGGGCGCACAAGCGACGATCGACGAACAGCCGGAACGATCGCCGCAGGAACATTGGTCGTTTCAGCCAATCACACGCCCCGCGAATAGCATGCAATCTGAAAGTGCAGGTGACAGCGGCGTCATTGACGCGTTGATCGCATCGCAACATGCAAAGCACCAACTGACATCTCAGGGACCAGCCCCACACGTGCTGCAGGTTCGCCGGTTGTATTTGGATTTGGTCGGCGTTCCACCGTCACCCGCAGAATTGGAAGAGTTGTTGGATGATTCCTCTGACGCAGCCTACACAGCACTTGTGACTCGGTTACTCAGCGATCCTCGCCACGGGGAACGATGGGGCCGGCATTGGATGGATGTTTGGCGATACAGCGATTGGTGGGGACTGAACGCACAGCTACGCAACAGCCAACGGCATATTTGGCATTGGCGCGATTGGATCGTCGAATCAATCAACGACGATGTGCCGTATGACGAAATGGTGCGATTGATGTTAGCGGCTGACGAATTGCATCCGACAGATCCCGACGCTCTGCGAGCAACCGGATATCTGGCTCGTAATTATTTTTTGTTCAATCGTGATCAGTGGATGGAAGAAACCGTCGAACACGTTGGCAAGGGTTTCTTGGGACTGACGTTCAACTGTGCAAAATGTCATGACCACAAATACGATCCAATTTCGCAAGCGGATTTTTACCGGATGCGGGCATTCTTTGAACCCTATCAGGTCCGTACCGATCAAGTTCCCGGGCAAGCAGACGTCGTTCGCGATGGAATTCCGCGAGCTTTTGATGCGTGGTTGGACAAACCGACTTATCGGTATGTACGTGGCGACAATAGTCAACCCGACAAAACGCAAACCATGATGCCCGATGTGCCAGAGGTGCTGCGTTTCGATACGCTCGACATCCAACCGTTGAACCTTCCGCCAAACGCGTGGCAACCTCAGCGAAACGACTGGGTGATTCAGTCGCACATCGATGCCGCGAACGATAAGCAAGAGGCGGCTGTCGCCGCAGTGGACGCAGCGAGCAAAACGCTTGCTGCGGCAAGGAAAGTCAAAGAGGGTTTTGTTGGCACAGCCGCAGCACCGGCCGGCTTCGAAACCGAGGCGGTGTCCCCGATCGCGTCTGAGCAAGTCGCCCCCATCCACGACCGGTTCGAAGAGCTCAATCGCGACCGGTGGAAACTGTTCGGTGGGCAATGGTCGCACGAGCCTGGTCGATTGATCCAGAAAAAGGACGGACCACAGAAGGCGGCGATTCGCTGGACGCAGCAGCCACCACGGGATTTCGAGGTGACCGTACGATTTACCATCACCGGCGGTAGCAAATGGCGAAGCGTCAGTGTCGCATTTGATTCGACCGAGGATGATCCGACGTCATCATTCTCGCCCGACGACAGTGGGCAAAGCGTCTACGTGAGTGCCCATGCGGGAGGCCCCAAGTTGCAGGCCGCCTTTCATCGCGGCGGAAAATGGGTGTATCCAGCCAACGCACGCGTCGCGCAAACGATTCACATCAACGAACCGTCTACGTTGCGGGTGCGAGTTCGTGATCGATTGATCAACGCCGACTTCAATGGCAAACCGATCCTGGCGTGGCGAACGCCTCTCGCACGAAAGCCGGGGGCGCTGCAGATCACGACGTTCGACGCTCTGGCAGAATTTCATGAGATCCAGATCGAATCGCTTGATCCGTCAGTCGATTTGCGGCAGTCGGACAAGGGCGATTCCGCGAGCGGCGCGGTCGACACGATTGAATCAGCCTACCGAGCGCTCGAAGAGGCAAAGATCGCGATGGACGTCGCCAACGCTGCGCGGACGGTGGCGGATTTGGAATCGTCCAGCACGAACCAACGTGCAGACGCTTGGCGAGCAATTTGGCAAGCCGAGTCGCGAAGCGGCGAGCTTGACGACACCATTGAACCGATCATCAAGGCAGCGATCCATACGGAACGTCGCTTGGCTGTTGCCAAGTCTCAGCACGCCGTCGCGATCGCCAAGCAAAAACTGTTTCTGGCCAGCGAGTCGGATCGCGCAGCGGCGAGCAAGCAACTGAAAAAGGAGCGAGCGTCGGTCGAGAAGGCGAAAGCCCAGGTCGATGCACAAGTGAAGGCAACGGATCGGCCGGCGGAGTTCGTCGGGGCGAAATGGTCAGCCACGCGATTTTTGAATTCGACTCGCGATGATCCGGTCGTGACGTTCCCGACAAAGAGCACCGGTCGGCGAACCGCGCTGGCTCGCTGGATAACGGACCGTCGCAACCCGTTGCCCGCGCGGGTCGCTGCCAATCACATTTGGATGCGCCATTTTGGTCAATCGCTCGTGTCCAATCCGTTCGACTTCGGACGCAACGCAGAGTCGCCCACGACCGAAAAACTGGCGCTGTTGGACTACTTGGCCGGCGAGTTGATTGACAGCGGCTGGAGTATGAAGCACCTGCACCGGCTGATCGTCCAGTCCACGGCCTATCGAATGAGTTCCTCGGCTGCCAACGCGGAATCGAACTTGGCAATCGATCCGGACAATCGTTTGATGTGGCGAAGGGAATCGATTCGCGTTGAATCGCAAGTCGTCAGAGATTCGATCCTTTCACTCGCTGGGACACTCGATCAAACCATCGGTGGGCCACCCGTTTTGGCCAACGACCAGGCATCGTCGAAACGGCGGAGCCTGTACTTCTATCACTCCAACAACGATCGAAATCTTTTTCTGACGACATTCGACGAAGCAAGGGTGACCGACTGCTACCGACGTGAACAAACCATCGTTCCGCAGCAAGCACTGGCTTTGTCCAACAGTGATCTTGTTTTGCGAT
>JABDKS010000953.1 GCA_013002105.1 Pirellulaceae bacterium
CATCAGTGCGCTCGCGGCCGTCATGAAAAACAGCAAGCCGATTCGGGTGGTGACTAACGCATGTTTGCGTCGCGGAGGCTTGTCGGTACCCGTCATGGGTGCGGTCGGCGTTACTGACGAATCGTCCGTTGGGATGATGGGAGTTTCGGCGACGCCGCTGACTGCGACCGCCACGCAAGCTGATTCGCTTGGGTGCGTTAACGTCGTATCATGCATTGCCTTCGGATCCTGCCATGGGAGGATTTGACGTCGCACTTTGAGTTGTCAAAGCGACGATCGGGGTCGAGACCGTACTGGAATCGTTGCCAGTTGATTGTTCCGCTGTCGCGTTGCGCTGCTCGTCGCGCATCGTCTGCAAAATCACTTCGCTTAACTTGCGCGGACTGAATGGTTTGTGCATGATTGCCGAAAGGTTGTACTGGTCGATCAGCACATCGCAATCGATTTCAAGACCTTTGGCCGTACACAGGATTGTGCTCGGACGGTTGTAACCTTGGACCTGTTCGAGTCGATCGAGCAATTCGATGCCAGAGCAGATCGGCATTTGCAAATCGGTGACCAGAAAATCGATGCCGCCACGCATCAAGCGTTCGAAGCCTTGTTCACCGTGGATCGCAGTTTCGACGGTCAAACCTGCTTTGGCGACCGTAAAACTAAGAACCCTGCGAAAGACTGGGTCGTCTTCTACGATGAGGATCTTGGAGGTCGACATGAATTGTGTAGGTGGCGTTAGGTTAAGGAATGAAGTCCGCGTTTTGAAAGCGTCCGCTGCCATTGGTCGTTTCGTCGATGGCAGATGATTCGGGCATTGACCGCCCTGTCTCTGGATCGTGATCTTCGGTCACAGCAGGAGTTTGACCTCGGGCGTTGGGTCAAACTCCTGTTGTCGTTGCGACGGATCGAATAACGATATCGGCGATTACCAGGTGATAAACTCGCCGTTGTTTTCGGTAGCGCCAACATTCAGTTTCAGACTGCCGTTGACGGGCTTGTAAGCCCATCCGGCTGCGACGGATTCCGAAGCGGTGACTTCGGTGGTTGGGTCGGCGTCCAGATCGTAATAGACATCCGCGATGCCACGCTTGGATCCGACGCTGGGTGCGGGGAAGGGGCCGTTAAGCATGCTGGCCATGGCCGTTGGCAATTCGTTGGCCAATGGGTAAGCACCGTCGCGGGCACGATACATTTCGATCGCGTTTCGCAAGACTTGCAGTTGCTGACGAGTTGTGTTTTGTTCGGCGTTGGTTGCGGTGTCGAACATGCGAGGTGCAGCGACAGCGGCGATAATGCCTAAAATTAAGATCACAATGACCATCTCGATCAGCGAGAAGCCTTTTCGCGTTTGGCGATTCATGGGTAGCCCTTCGGTTTAAATGTTGAAACTGGCTCTAATGAGTTGAAACTGGTTGGTACCTTGCTGCTCTCACAGCGATTTCAATCCGTACAATCCTCGTCGGGGTTTCTCGAATGAGAAATCTCGCGACGATTTGAAGTCAGACAAACCTACGACCTAATTGCAGGTTTTCGGGGACAAACCACAATTCCGGCACAATTTGCCGAGTTGATTTGGGGGCCTGAATGGTCGTAAATGTGGCAATCGCTACCACTGTTCCCCCTCTGATTGTTGTTTTTTCGACACACGTGTTGAATCTGAATAACCTGAGATGAGGTGTCCAATCACCGTTGATCGGTGGTCCAACCCGGTGGCACGTTGCTCTCGGCCTCGTATGGCGATGTATCTGGAAGGCCAGATCAACGGTTTGTCCTGGAGTTTGACGACATCCCGTGGATGTTGGTGACGCTGGCGAACGTTCGTCATCGGCGCGGTGACTTTGAATTGGTTTGCCATTTGCTTTGCCTTCGTCTGCAAACGCCCCCATTTCATGCCGCGCATCGAAAGGCGAAGCCTTGAAAAACACGACCAACGAAACCCGAGTCGAAGAATCAAGCCCAACGTCGTTTCGATATCGACCGTGGATGTTCTTGCTGTTCGCGGTGGTATTGATTCTTGTCACGGGTGTAGCC
>JABDKS010000969.1 GCA_013002105.1 Pirellulaceae bacterium
GTCCACAGCATCGCAATTGGACCTTCGACCAACGTTGAACTGATGGCGATTTTGGCCAACCAAACCGGTGGTGTTTTGGGTGTGATCAATCAAGCCGATGACAATTCCGTCAATGCCGTCGCTCGCAGTGTCGGTAGTTCGGCGACGATGTCACCGATTTGGTTAAGCGACGTGAAGCTACTGGAGAACATGAATACGGTTCACGGTCAACGGTTGCCGCCGCTGCGACTGGACCGCGACACGATCTTGCTGGGTCGTGCGGATACAAAACATCGTCAAGGTCGCTGGCAACTAACCGGCGAAACGACTGCATCGGCGGTGCGAATCGTCACCGACGCGACGCTGGAACCCAGCCACCCGGATTTCGCATTTTTGCCGGGTCTGATCAAAGACGCTGGCAAGAACAGCGGACTGACCCTCGCGACCGCTGGTTCGCCGCTACTGCGTGAAGTCGCCCGCATCCGAACCCTGCAAAGCGAGGAACTGGTTCGTGCCGGTAACTTGGCGTTGCAGCAAGGCAATCAGCGGGGAGCCAAGGCGGTTGCCGAATTGGCGCTCGAAGCCGATCCGAACAACCCTGACGCACAATCGTTGCAGAAGATCAGCGGCAATCGCTTGGTGATGCAAAATCCCGGCGACTCGCCGTTTGACGACATCTTTGGTGGCGCGACAACCCCTGCACCCGTTGACGACGCAGCCGCACCAGCCGCGGACCCTGCTCCGGTCGACGACCCATTTGGCGGCCCGGCGACACCTGCCGCACCAAGCGACGATCCTTTTGGAGGCAGCGCTCCGGCCGATGCCCCCAGCGATGCTGGTGGTGACGATCCCTTTGGCGACGCTCCCATGACCGACGCCGCCGCTGCGGACGACACCGCTGCCGACGACACCGCCTTTGGCGATGATGTATTTGGTGGACCCGCCACTCCCGCTCCTGCTCCGCCAGCCGCAACGGCAGCCGAACCGGCTGCTGCGGCCGATGCTTTCGGTGCTGCACCTGACGCGGCCATGCCTGATGCAGGGGCTGCGGACGCGGCAGCAATCGGTGGTGCCGCTCCCGATGCGGGGGCGTTCGGTGCTGGCGCCCCGGATGCTGCGATGCCAATGGGCCGGATCGCTGGTGACGATGACATTTTGGAATCCGGTGGTGACGCCCTGCGTCGCGTCGAACGTCAACGTTCGGTCGTCGAAGGCCGGTTGCGAGCCGAAGTGCGAGCCCAAACACGCTGGGCCCAGCGAACCCTGCCAACCAATCCGGTCGGCGTTTCACAAAAGCTGAAAGCTTTGTTGGCGAACGTCGAAACGACTCCCGACATTGACCCGCAATTGCGTCAGGAGCTGGAATCGCAAGTACGAACGGCGATTCAAATCGCCAGCCGTCGCGAAGCCGAGTTCATCGAAGAACAATTTAATTTGGAACAGCAAAACGAAGCCGCCACCTCGGCTGCTCGCTTGCTGGAAGAAACATTCCGGCGTGAAGCCACGCTGGACACGCTTTCGCGACAAATGAATGCATTGATCGACGAAGGACGTTACACAGAAGCAGACGGCGAGGTATCGCTAGAGTTTGCCAAGATCGCTGGTGACACGATCACACGTGACTCCGCATCCGGTCGTCACTTCACCGACATGCCACTGGCACTGCAAACTTATGCCCGCGATCGTCGTTACCGCGAAATGCGAGAACGAAACTTCGTCGATGCCTTTTCGCTAGTGATGAAGTCCAACATTCCGTTTGTTGACGAACCACCGATTCACTACCCCGACGCCGACATCTGGCAGCGACTGAGTCGCCGTCGGTTGGAGCGTTACGGTGCGATTGAATTGATCGGTGACAACGAAACCGAACGACGCATTCAAGCTTCGTTGGGTGACGAAACGACTCAGGTGTTCGTCGAAACACCGTTGGAAGAGGCCATTCAAACGATCAGCCGAACCCACGATATTCCGATCGTGGTCGACCGCCGTGCTTTGGAAGAAATTGGCCTGACCCCTGATACTCCGGTCAACGTCGACCTGAAAAACGTCTCGCTGCGATCGTTCATGCGTTTGATGCTTCGCGAATTGGACTTGACCTACATGATCAAGGACGAAGTGATGCAGATCACGACGATCGAGGCTGCTGAAGAAAACCGAATCAACAAGGTTTACCCCGTTGGTGACCTTGTCGTACCGATCATCCAAATGGGTGGCGGTGGCGGCATGGGCGGCGGAGGCGGCGGCATGGGCGGCGGTGGCGGTGGCATGGGCGG
>JABDKS010000971.1 GCA_013002105.1 Pirellulaceae bacterium
TTGGACGCCGAACGTGAATTGTTCAAACTTGGAATTCCCGTCAAGACTCGGCACAACGAAGTCGCTCCGGGACAGTTTGAGATTGCTCCGGTATTTGAATCCGCGAACCTCGCTGCCGATCATCAGCAACTGATGATGATTACCTTGCAGCGGGTCGCCAAAAAATATGGCATGGCGTGCCTGATGCACGAAAAACCGTTTGCCGGGGTCAATGGTTCCGGGAAGCACGTGAACTGGTCGTTGGGAAGTAGTTCGCAAGGGAATCTCCTCAATCCAGGTGATACCCCGCACGATAACGCCCAGTTTCTTGTCTTCTGTGCCGCAGTGATCCGAGCGGTCTACAAATACCAAGGTCTAATGCGTGCTGTCGTCGCGACAGCGGGTAACGACCATCGATTGGGTGCGAATGAAGCTCCTCCAGCGATTATTTCCATCTTCTTGGGTGACCAGCTGACCGATATCTTCGAGCAGATCAAATCCGGTGGGGCTAATTCTTCTATTGATTCGGGAACATTGACCGTTGGCGTTGATGTGTTGCCTCCGTTCCCCAAAGACGCGGGAGACCGAAATCGCACCAGTCCGTTCGCGTTCACCGGGAATCGATTTGAATTCCGTGCAGTGGGATCCAATCAATCGATCTCAGGACCCTTGGTCGCGATGAATACGATCATCGCCGAGTCGGTCGACTATTGCGCGACAAAGCTGGAACAAGCGACAGATGGCGATCCCGAGGCACTTAACGGTGCCGTGCAATCGCTGTTGACCGAAATCATCAATGAATGCTCCTCCATTGTGTTCAACGGCGATGGCTACTCCGAAGAGTGGCACACCGAAGCGGCGGAGCGAGGGCTGTTGAATTTGCAGACCACAGCAGATGCGCTACCGTGCTTGATGTCACCCGATGTCGTCGCCCTGTTCGAAAAGTACGGTGTGCTGTCCGAACGCGAACTCGATAGCCGGCTAGAAACCTACCTGGAACAGTACTGCTTGACGGTTGATGTCGAGGCGAATTTGACGGTCAATATGGCAAAGACACTGATCTTTCCAGCGGCAATCCGCTACCAAAGCGAACTGGCGTCGACTTGCGCCAACCTGCAAATGCTGGGTTACGAATTCGATACCGACACTCTGGATTCGCTGACCGCACTGGTCAAAGGGTTGCAGGACAGTATCGCCACATTGGAACACGCCATTAGCGATGAAGTTTCTGTTTCGCCAGCCGAAGAAGTACGCCATCGCTGCGACGTTGTGTTGCCATCTATGTTGGCGGTGCGACATTATGCTGATCAACTCGAGGCAGTCGTGGCCGATGATCTTTGGCCACTGCCTACCTATCAAGAAATGTTGTTTGTCAAGTGACGATGAGAAATCGCAAGGACGCGGATTGCATTCAGCGATGATTTTGAGTCGCCCGTTTGCCACGACGTGTGTCGGGCGGGGACTTTGCAAATGCCAGTTCGGACGGAGCCGACTTTAGACGGCCCCTGTCTGCGCCCTAGTCGCAGGCAGGGGTCGTTTCGGAAGCGAAAGGTAAAAATAGCGATGGTCGATTTCAAACAGCTGCTTGACCAAGAAAGCGTCGGTGACCTACCGATTCGCGAGGCAATCACGGTCTCGTCGGGTACGATCATTCGTGCTGCTGTCGCGCGTATGCGTACCGCACAGATCGGTTGTGTCGTGATCGTCGATTTTCGCGGAAATCCGATGGGCATTTTTACAGAGCAATCATTGCTTCCGATACTGGTTCAACATGTTTCATTGGACGATTTTACGATTGGTGATTTCGCCAATTACAACTGTGTGGTCGTGAAGCAATCCGATCCCATTCGTGTGGTCTGGAATGCGATCCAACGCAATGGTGAACGTTTTGTCTGTGTCGCCGACGATGACGGGAAACTAGTCGGCTTGGCGCATCGCAGTACGTTGGTGCAGCACTTATCCACCCGTTTTCCAAACGAAGCGTTCGTGGGCGGGTTAGGCGACAAACCTTGGACTCAAGCAATCAGAAGGGCATAAAAATGAATTCTTTCTCAGGTCAAATGAAGTCCGTCAGCGTCGACCAAACACGCGGTAAAGAGGCGGATTACTCAAGATCTGAGGAGCGAACAGAGAGCCAAGCGAAAGTTTCCCAACGTGGTGTTCGGCCAAGGGGAATCACATCGGTACGACCTGATCTGTCCGTCCGCATGGCCATCGAGTTGATGTTGGATGTGAAAGAATCCACCTTGCTGGTTGTCGACAATGGGCGACTGGTGGGCACATTTAGCGAACGAGACGTTCTTAGCAAAGTCGCCGAGAATTTCGCGCGGACCGCGCATTCAACTGTCGGACAGTACATGTCACGACAACCGCTCGCCGTTTACGATGACGATTCGCCTGTCACCGTTCTTAACGCAATGGTTGCTGGCGATGTTTTGCAGTTGCCGGTTCTCAGCAAGACCGACGACGCACTGCTGTTGGTCACCGCCGAAGACTTGTTTGCGGTATTTGAATGCGTTGAGATGAACCCGTGAGCGGCCTGTGGCAAGAATCCGGTTGGGTGAGGGGGAATGACCGGATCCGCAATTTTCGCAGCCAATGACCAATCATCAACGGTGACGCAACAAGGGAGATGAACGAGTCAGACCGATTTGCCGACCAACGGTTCAATCTCGTTGGCTAGCTCGCTTCGGCGAATCGGTTTGGAGACATAGCCGTCCATTCCGGCGTCGAGGCAACGATCGCGGTCTCCAATTAATGCGTGGGCAGTCAGAGCGATGATCGGTATGTGGTCGCCCGCGCCACGTTCAGCTTCACGTTTCCGGATTAAACGTGTCGCATCCAGTCCATCGAGTTCGGGCATTTGGACATCCATCAGGATGAGATCGTACTCTCCAGCCTCCCAGAGTTCGATCGCGTCGCGTCCGTTCGCAGCTAATACAACTTCGTGCCCCCAATGTTCAAGCAGGCCGACGGCGACTTTTTGATTGGCGAGCCCGTCCTCGGCCAACAAGATTTGTAAAGCGGAAGTCGAATCGACCGAAACATGGTTGGTGTTGGATGCAACGCTGACAGCAACGTCGTTGTCAGCGCCGATTTCGTCTGGAGATGTCACTTCCAATGGGATGGTGAAATGAAACGTGCTGCCTTCGGTCAGCACACTGCGGACTCCAATGTTTCCACCCATCAGGCCGACCAGGCGAGACGAGATCGCCAAGCCAAGCCCGGTGCCGCCGAACTGTCGGGTCGTTGATGTATCGGCTTGCTCGAATTCGACAAAAATCGCGTCGAGTCGGTCGTCTGGAATTCCTGGGCCGGTATCGGAAATTTCAAAGCAGATTTTGGCTTGGTTTTTTACCAGCGACGGACAACTCGCTCGAATCAAGACCCTTCCAACATCGGTGAACTTGATCGCATTGGCGGCCAAATTCACTAACACTTGACGCAGACGTGCGGGGTCTCCCAATACCATCTCCGGCACGTTTTCATCGACTTCGCAGCACAATTCAAGACGTTTTTGTCTCGCTCGTACTGCCAGTGACTTCCGGATTTCCGCGACCTCGTGCTCTAACACCATGGGGATCGATTCCAGCGTTACTTTGCCAGCTTCGATTTTAGAAAAATCTAAAATCTCGTTGATAATCGACAACAATGATTCGCTGGACTCCAACACGGTCGACAGCAGATCTCGCTGTTCGTTCTGTAAGTCAGTCTCCAGTGCCAGTTCGGTTAGACCGATCACGGCATTCATGGGAGTGCGAATCTCGTGGCTCATGTTTGCCAAAAAGTCGCTTTTTGTTCGATTCGCTGTTTCGCTCTGCGCGCGTGCGGATTCCAAATCCTGATGAATTTCGTCCTCGCTTAGCTTAAAGGCGGCCACGATGGTGAAAGAGCAGATGATGATGCCCGCGGTGGCACTCGCGTTTAGCAACTGCATTTGCAACGGTTCAATGTCGCTGGGGAACACGAGTAGATCAAACTGATCCGCTAAAAAAAATCCAAAACATGCAAGGCAGCACACGACGGCCCAGAAGATCCCCGATCGTAACCCGCAGCTAACCAGGGCGATGATGGGTACAGCTAGCAGCCACCATAACGATGGCGACCCGGTACCTCCAGTTCGCATGGCCAAGCCGGTCATGGTCGCAAAGATAACCGAAGCGGTTAAGTGCCCGGTGATGAAGCTCGATCGGCTGTAGCGCAAAGAAACCAGAACGGCCAACAGCAATGCGGCATTCACGCCAATGATCAGCCCGCCGATTGGCGAGCCTAACGAGTAATAGAGCGTTGCGAATACGGGTGCCCAAAACAAGATCGCCAATGCGACGACGACAGCACGACGAGCGAGACGCTCATTGAAGTCGTCGGTTGAGTTTTGAGGTACAAACCAACCGATTGCTCGCTCGATCATCGCCCTCACTGACCTCCACACATTCACGCCCAGATAAACGGTACCCGCCCTCTTCACTCCATCCAACTGGATTGTAGCCGAAATGAGATTCTGCAATGGCAATCCGGATTCAATAATTGTCGCATGTATGAACGGGTGTCGATGTTGTGAAATGGGGTACGAATTCTATGACAGCGGTCGATTCAACGATGAAAGATCGGTTTCTCCGCATCTGTCGCTCGTTTGTGTGCAAGTCGCATCTTTGATGCGATCACGTTGGCACGCCTGCAATTCGCAGTCGCGGTGTTCGGCAGGGCCGCTGATTGGTGCACCAACCTAGCTCATCCGCCCGAGAAGAATTTGTAAATGCCACGTTCTGAAGCCAGAACTTAGCCGAGGATCCACATTCTCAACCGAGCGTGCTGACGCCGCTCCTCGCTGGCTAACTGCCCGCCAGCGGAGTGTGGATTCGATGGAGCGCGGCGATGTGTTCGTTCCGCAGTCAATCGAACGCTACGCATGTGTGGAAGCTTCGTATGCAGTGCCTGCTTGTGATTATCGTCACGACCTGATGACGTCTAACCCTCAACCGTCGGATTCGCAGGCGACTAGTTGCCCGGTGATGAGATCGGACGCGTAGGGTTTTGCATCGGCTGCGCAAAATCAACGGTTTGTTGCGCATGTTTCAGTTGGATAAACGATAGTGACAAAGGGCAGCAAACTGTGAGTCATCAAGCGAACGCCGGAAACTCAGGCGTGAAAACATTCTTGTTCGAGAACTCGATCTTTCTGGTTCTTGGCTCCATTGCGGCAATCGTCTGGGCGAATCTCGATTCTGCATGGGGCTACCAGTCATACAGCCATTTTGTGCACTTTGACCTGCATCAGCTTTTTTCGTCAGCGCACGGTACTGTTCATGACGCGGCACACGTTGTTGCAACCGGTACCGATCATGATGCGGCACACAGTGCCGGACATCACGGCTTGACGCTGCATTTTTTAGTCAATGACATTCTGATGGCGCTGTTCTTTGCCATCGCGGCCAAGGAAGTTTGGGAAGCTGTGCTGCCAGGGGGCGCACTTTGTGACATGCGCAAAGCTGCCACGCCACTGATCGGTACGGCCGGCGGCGTGATCGGTCCGGCATTGGTTTACATCATCGGAGCTTTTGCCATCGGAAACCTTCGTGATCTCGGTCCTGGTTGGGCAATCCCATGCGCCACCGACATCGCGTTCAGTTATCTGATCGCAAAACTAATATTCGGTAATGGGCACCCGGCCATTTCGTTCCTGCTGCTATTGGCGATCGCCGATGACGCCATCGGACTGGCAATTCTGGCTGTGTTCTACCCGAGTGCTGAAACTCATTTCGCATGGTTGGCAATGACCGCCGCTGCCGTGCTGACCGGTTTGGCAATGAAGCGTTACAAGGTGAATAGTTTCTGGTGGTATCTATTGGTACCGGGCGTGATGAGTTGGTTTTCGTTTTACATGGCCGGAATTCACGCGGCGCTGGGTTTGGTTCCCATTATTCCAACGTTGCCGCATGCCGCCCGCGACCGTGGTCTATTCGCGGCCGATGATGTTCACACCGATGCTTTGAACCAATTTGAACATTGGTGGAAAAATCCGGTCGAGTTGATCTTGGGATTGTTTGCCCTGGTCAATGCCGGCGTGATTTTCTCCAGTTTCGGTGCTGGAACCTGGTTGGTTACTGCCGGCCTGTTCGTCGGCAAGCCGCTGGGCATTGGACTATTTACCTACGGGGCAATGCGTCTGCTGAAACTTGAATTGCCAAGCGGCATGAGCATGCGGCATGTGATTGTTGTGGGCTGTGTTGCGAGCCTCGGGTTCACGGTGGCCTTGTTTGTCTCGACCGCTGCATTCCCCGTACCAGGTCCGATTCAAGATTCGGTCAAGATGGGAGCACTACTGAGTTTCCTAGCACCGATTACAGCTTTCGGTTCGGCGATCGCTTTGGGGATTCGTCCCGTCGTGTTTGGGCCCAAGCGAGACAAGACGGTTGTTGGCAATGCCGCAATGCAGAACGCCAGTTAAGCACTCAGTGCCAGTTCAAACATTCAGGGCCATTTAGGAATTCAGGGATCGAGTAACATGACAGATATTGATTTACCGCATGTATCGTCGGCGACTTACCGGTTGCGACGATCGCGCCGCGGAGCGATCGCGTTGGAATACGCGATCATGCTTGTTGTGCTGGTTGCTGGAGCGTTCGCGATCTCCACGGTCGGCACCAACGCGTTTTCGGCAACGCAAACTTTGCGTACGGCAGTTGCCGATACAGATCTGCCAAGTGACTCGCTCTCATCGGAGACGTCGATCGCCACCGCGGCAACAGAAGCGGCAGGCAATTCAATGGCGTTGATGAGTCTAGTCGTTCTCTGTTTGTCAGCGACCTGTTTCATCGCCGTACGCCGACTATGCAACACGAATCAATCGGAAACGCCGACCTTAGAAAACGCACAAGAGCCCGCTGCAGAAAAACCTTGCGCGAATGAAAACTTACGGCGCCGCATTCTGGAAAAGCGGGACGTGCTGTTCTCGGAGATGTCCAAGGATTTGCGAGGATTGGTCGGAACACAGGTGACCGTTGGCGATTTGATGAGCACCAAGATGAGAGTGGTGTCACCGGATTTGCCCGCCGAGAATGTTCGCGCGATGATGTCGAATTTTAAGATGCATCACCTGCTGATCTGTGACGATTCGCGTTTGGTCGGCGTCATCAGCGATCGTGATCTCGCCAAGTCGCGGGCCCGTTATGCATCCGATTTGATGACGGCCGACCCGATTTCAGTGACGCCATTGACGCAGTTGATTCCAACAGTGTCGACGATGATCAACAAACGAATTTCGTGTTTGCCGGTCGTCGAAAACGGTGAGCTAAAAGGTGTGTTGACCCGCACCGATCTCTTAGTCGCATTTCAGTGCATGCTGCAAATCATGTCCAAGACGCTGCACCAAGCGGAGTCGCAGTCGGACGATGACTCGGATGATTGTTTGTCCGAATTGGCCACTGATCCTGTGCTGGCCAACTAGCAGGCCAGCACACTGCGGCATCAACCATACACCCTCCATTAGTAAGTTGAAGGCGAAGGAAACCAGTCATGATAAAACACCAACACCATTCCGATGTAATCGACACGCGTCAAAAAGCATTGAACGTAAATTTGGATCCGCGACGCTACGGAACGTTCGCCGAAATCGGTGCGGGCCAAGAGGTCGTACGGTGGTTTTTTCGTGCAGGTGGCGCAGCCGGAACCATCGCGAAAAGCATGTCTGCTTACGATATGCAGGTCAGCGATGCGGTTTACGGACCGGCGGCGCGTTACGTCTGTCGCGAACGACTGCAAGCAATGCTGGATCACGAACACTCGTTGAATCTGGATCGATTGCGCGAGACTCGTGGCGACGCGACATCGTTCTTTGCGTTTGCTGATACCGTTTCGGCTCGCAACTATCACGGCACCAACCAATGTCATGGTTGGATGGGCATCAAATTCCAGGCCCAGCCCCGCGACGAAGACAGCCAGATCATTCTTCATGTGCGAATGTTGGACGACGATGCCGAGTTGCAGCAGGAAGCTTTGGGCATGGTGGGTGTCAATTTGGTTTATGGAGCGTTCAACTTTCATCATGAGCCCGATCAACTGGTAGGATCGCTCTTGGATGGGCTTTCGACGTCTCGAATCGAGATCGACATGATCGAGTTTTCGGGAATAGCGTTTCGCAACGTCGATAATCGTCTGATGAGCTTGAAGCTGGTGGAACTCGGGTTGAGCGGAGCGGCGATGTTCGCGGCCAATGGCGATGTATTGCAACCGGCGGAGTACTTTTACAAAAAACCCATCCTGGTCGAACGTGGCAGCTTTCGACCGGTCTGCAATGTGAATATGGATATGTTCCGATGTGCGTACGACGAATTTGCACAAGTGCCCGGTAACGAAGGGAAAGAGATCGTTCAGGTCATGGAATTGACCATGCACAATCTGAAGACCGAACGCGGGATTGACTTCAGTGATTTCCTGGCACGGGCCGATGCGATGTCCGCCAGTGGCATGACCGTGTTGATCTCGGACTACTTCGAGTACTACCGCTTGGCAGCCTATCTGTCGCAGTTCACAAAAGAGAATATCGCGCTCACGATGGGTGCCGGCAGCTTGCAACAGATTTTCGACGAACAGTATTACACAGAGCTCGACGGTGGCGTGCTGGAATCCTTTGGTCGATTGTTCAAGAACGACCTGAAGATATACTGTTATCCGCTGCAAAATCCAGAGACCGGCGAATTAATGACCAGTGACAATCTGGAAATCGACACTGATCTGCAGCAGCTTTACGGTTATCTGCAAGATCGCGGCGTGATCAACGCACTCGAAAACTACGATAGCGAATGTCTCAATATTTTCTCGCGCGACGTGCTCAAGCGAATCAAATCGGGTGACCTCGCGTGGGAAGAAATGGTGCCCCCTGCGGTCGCCGAGGTGATCAAGACCAAAGGGTACTTCGGATACAAGGCTCCCAAGGCCGCCGCGCGACCGAGTTTGGTTTAAGCAGTCGTTGTTCGAGCATCAAGGTGACGGGTAAGCGTACCGCTATTCCTACGGGAACGTGATTGATTGACTGTGCGAGCAGCCATCGTGGATACCCCACGGCGCACTTCCCTGCCCCGAGGGCGTAGCGTGTCGCGGTTACTCGAGTTTGATTGTTCCCGTCGCGCCCGTTTCGACTTCCGGCGGTTCCTCGGTGGACGGTGTTTCTTCTGTCACGCGTCGAGCAAAAAACCACATCGTCGATATAATCACAAGCACGCCCGTCCACGCTATCGCTCCTTCCCACAGCAAACGTGAACGCATCAATCCCACCGGTGCAAAAACTTTGGACAGTCGATACTGGACGAGTACCAATAGGTCTGCTTTGGTGGCACCCGCATTATCACGATCGTCGTCCGTTTCGACAGGCAAACTGACTTTTTGCATCGCGGCGACCCACTGTCCGGCATACGCGTCGCCACCGGTCACTCGCGACAGCGGATCTTGATAGTCGACATCGCCGCCTTCGAGCAATTGATCCATCAACTTTGACGGTACTTGGATGTCGTTGCCCTTTTCCTTCCTCGCGTTGGCGGTGGCCAGATAAGGATGCTGAAGCACGGTTCCACGACGTGGACCGTCGCGTGCTTCGACCAGCACGGCAATTTGATTCGCTCCTTCTTCACCCTGCAGTAACCATAGGTCACCCAGGTTGATCGTGACAACGAAAACGGCATCGGGATGCGAGTGATCATCGGACAAATAGATCGGTGTGCTAATCGCGACCTTCCACAAATCAGTTGCCGAACTAGGGAACGCTGCCGAAAGATGCGTTTTCTTTGTCAACGGCTGAATGCTGTCGATCGGCGTCCCGCGGTCTAGGTCATCGCGACCGCCGTGGTAATAGGTCCGGTACGCGTAGTTTCGCCCCGCACTGTTTCGAATCCGTTCGACCGGCGGGTCATAGGCAATGCTGATAATGGTCCCGTCGGCGTCGGTGACAAACATCGTGGCTAATCGAGGTTGGCGAGAGCCTTTGGGGGCCGAACGATAACGTTTGAGACGCGCTAGCAGGATCTCGTCCAGTTTTTTTCTTTCGGGGACGTCCAATAACTTTTCGCGTGTTTCGACTTTTTTCTCGGCGGCGAACGAGGTTCCCGCGTCGATCAGTTCCCGACGCAGTTCGGTTAGCTCGGGGTCATTCAGGACGGTTTGCAATTGGGTTTGGAATTCCGGATTTGTTGCTTCGTCGTGAGTGAGTTGAAAATAGCGAAGGATTTCATTCTCGAGCGTGCGTGCGGCAAACTTGGCCGCCAACTGGTTGCTGCCAAACGCTTCCTGCCGCAGGTACGTCATCGTGCTGTTTGTGGACTGATTGATTGTTCGCACCGACAAAAGTCCGGCGGTGGCAAGCAACACGAGCGGCCCAACGATACCCAGCAGCATCAATGGCCGCCGTGCACGCGCTTGGTCACGCCGATTCAGATCCAGCAAAATCTGTTGAGCGTTGGCGTAACGATCTTTTGGGTCGACCGCCAGGCATCGGCTAACGATTCGCGCCATCGCCCGATCCACTCCGCTGCGTTTGAGATGGTCGGTCGGTGGTGGGCTATCCGCGATCGAATCACGATACCGCGTCAATCGTTTTGGTAGTGAGCCGGCGGTGTCGATCTTTTCGATCACCGCAGCGTCGCGGTACGGGGGCCGACCGGTGAGCATCCGGTACATGATCGCCCCGACCGCATACACATCCCAACTGGAGTCGGGCGTCGATTCCAAGTCAGCCTGTTCAGGCGCCATGTAAAACAACGTACCCAGCGCCGGAGTCTGGTCATGTGACATTCGGCTTTGGCCAAAGTCGGCCAGCCGCGGTTCTACATCGTCACCGAGCAAAATATTGGCGGGTTTCAAGTCGCAATGAAGCACCCCTTTGCTGTGGCAATGGTTCAGTCCGATACAGATCTTTCGAAACAGGTCGACAGCTTGCCGAACGGGAATCTCGCCCTTGAGCTGCAAGTATTCTTCCAGCGAACCGCCCGTCACCAGTTCCATCACGTAGTACGGTGGATCGGATTCCCAACCAACTTCCAATACTTGGACAACGTGGCGGTCAGCCGACATCTGAACCAAGTTCTTGACTTCGCGGCTCAGAAGTGACCAATTGACGCCGCTGCGATGTAGGAAAAATTTAACCGCTACACTACGACCGGTGTTCAAGTCCTGGCCTGTCCAGACCTGGCCAAACGCCCCGGCTCCGAGAAACTTTTGTAGACGGTATCCTGGGACCTCAGCCGGCGGAGTGGTAGCCTCCATCGACAGTTTTTTGCTTGCCGATTCAGCACCTGCTGTCTGATGTTGGGTTAAATTTTCGTCGTTCACAAAACTATTGACCAGAAGATCGTTGTTTTCAATGCACTCAACAGGATTTAACAACTCGTACCGACGAACCGGCGAGTCCATTGTAGCC
>JABDKS010000979.1 GCA_013002105.1 Pirellulaceae bacterium
GATCTAACGTGCGGGGATCCGCCGTGCGGGGATCCAACGTGCGAGGATCCAACGTGCGGGGATCCAATGTGCGGGGATCCAAACCACGTGGATCGACGCTGCGTGGATCGACGTTGCGTGGGTCAGACTCGGGCAATCCGAATCCGCTCGAGGGACTTCGTAGCGAACCGGTCGGCGGCACGGCCGCGTATCGTAAATTTTCGGCTGATCGGCTCGCGTTGGGATCTGCCGGGGATCTGTACCCAGCGTTGGACGACGCACCGTTTCGTGAACCACCCAACGTCAAACGGTTGTCGGCGTAGGTCAGCTCATTAGAGCGACCGTTGGGATCTTGCGTGGACGAACGGTCCAACCGCGATGAGCTGGCTGTGTTGATCCCGCCAGGCGGTCTCGCAAAGGTGGATGAACTGCCGTATCCGGTCGCTCCACCAGCACCCATTGAGGCGTTATTCGCGGTCGCGGTGTTCGCGGTCGCGGTGTTCGCGTTGGAATTAGCGCCTTGTCGATTCTGAAAACGAGGATCCAACGTCGATGATCCACTGCGAGCAAAGGGACTCGGTGGTCCGACAAACTCCGGCTGCCGCGGGGTGGAACCTGTCGCGGCAGTAGATGGTCGCTGACTGGTCTTTAGATCAAACCATTCCTTGCTGCGTGTGTTTTCATTTGTAAAACTCGGAACGGCATTCGGATCGGCAGTTCGCTGTCCGCTGTTGCGTGGGTCATTTCGGAGATCATTGTTGGTGCCACGCCCGCCGGCCTGTGCCAGCGATGGGGGCAGATCAAATCCGCCTTGTGGATCTGGTTTCATCACGCGCTCGCGATCACTGCTTGCCATGATCTGTGGCGTGGGAACCGGCAGACGATCATCCGCTGAGTGGTTCACCATATCGGCCGACGATGGTGATTCGTCGTTGGCAATCGGGTTGATTCTCGGCAGCGCACCCGTTCCGACGCGCACGACCACGCGCGTGACGCGACCCTGGACCGATGGATGAATCGTGCTGGTAATCTCGCCCGACTCGCGAACGCGTTCTAACTGCTGAGGTGTCACCTGCACCAAGTACTCAACGCCGCCGCTACCATCCGGTTGCCAACCGTAAGTAACGCCCATCGTCGCGACCGCAAGCAGTACGTAAAGTCCGCCCATCGCTTCAATCCTTGAATGATGTTTCGTTTCGCGGGCTTCGTCCGTCCTACCATGGTTCGGATTTCCCGTGTGTTTCACTCCCGATGTTACTCGCCACCCAACACGAACGTAAAGGGAGATTCTCTAGGCGGTTCACGACCTGCCAAGCAAACAAGGCAAACTGGGAAAGAGCAAAGAACAAATCGCTAAACCAATCACGTTGGATTTGATAGCAATCGCGTCTATGACGCCAGGCCGGCGACACGTTTGTACGACGCGTTCAGCTTTTCACTAGCATGCTGGATTTCTTCGGGCGTGTTGAACCGCCCGACGCCAAACCGCACACTTCGTCGTGCTTCGGATTCACTCACTCCGATCGCCGTCAACACGTGACTCGGTTTCGGTTCGACACTACTGCAAGCCGACCCGCTACTGAACGCAACGTCGGGCGTCGCCGACATCCATGCCGAACCTTCGATCCCCGGCAGGATCATGTTCAAATTCCCTGCCAAACGGTGCTCCCCTTCGATTTCCGGTCCATTGATGATCAGACCTGCTATCTCGCTGGAGAGATTGTCCAGCAGCATTTTCCGCAATTCTCGGGTCTTCTCTTGCGCCGCATCCATCTCGCGCACACACAATTGCAGTGCCGCGGCGAATCCGACCGCTCCGGCTGGATTGACAGTTCCACTGCGCAAATGATGTTGTTGTCCGCCGCCCGTGATTTGAGGTTTCAGCCGCACACGTCGGTTGGAGTTACCAACGATCAAGATCCCCGACCCTTTCGGGCCGTACAACTTGTGCGCTGTCGCACTTAACAAATCAATGTCGGTCGTTTTGACATCCACTGGAATCCGTCCGACCGCTTGGGTTGCGTCACTGTGCAACAGGGCCCCTCGCTCGTGGCAGATATCGGCGATCTCGCTGATCGGAGCGATCGCACCAATTTCGTTGTTGGCCCACATGACCGACACCAAGGCGGTGTCGTCATCGACCGCGTCGGCCAGTTCGTTCAAATCGACCACGCCGGCTTGCGGATCGCCGCGCTGCAGCACGCCGACGCGCGTGACACGAAATCCTTCTTGCTCCATTTCGTCGAAGACATCCAAGACAGCCGGATGTTCCGTGGTGACGGTCACGATATGCCGCCGCTTTTGTCGCGGATGAAGACAGACGCCGCGAATCGCCAAATTGTTACTTTCGGTCGCGCCACTGGTAAAGACGATCGACTCGGTCGGCACATTCAATACTTTGGCGATGTCGTGTAACGCAGCATCGACACCCGCGGCGGCGCGGCGTCCAAACTCATGCGATCCGCTGTGCGGATTGCCAAAGTGTTCCGAAAAATACGGCAACATCACTTCGACCGCTCGAGGGTCGCAGCGTGTCGAAGCATGATTGTCCAGGTAGATCATTTCAATATCGCCGGTCAATTTGCCTTAACCAACGCCATCTCTAATTCCAGTAGTCAACGCCTACGTCCGCAGCTGACGTCCGAGCCACCCATCTCGTGCCGGCCACCCAAACGTTACTGCAAATACAACGCTTTGATTGCCAATTGGCTCCACGTTTCCAGACGATCCAACTCTTCTTTTAGCTGATCGATCGCCACGAAACCGCCTTCGGCCAAATCGGCTTCGTTGCTTTCCACGTGCGGACTCTCCAGTACGAAACGATGAACGACGCCCAAGTGGACTTGCCCGACTTCGTTGGAGGGATCGTAGATCAGTCCTTCGCGTGTCTCTTGGTAACCCGAGTCGAGCTTGATTTCTTCGGCCAACTCACGCTGCATTCCTGTCGTGTAAGGATCTGCGCCGTCGGCGGCGTCTTCCTTGCTGATGTGACCGCCGATTCCGACGCTCCGCTTAGCGTGCAATCTCGTTTCACCCGATCCACCGCCCCGCGTGTACGTAAACAGCATCACACTGCCGTCATCGTCTGTCCATTCCAACAGGACATAGGGAATCAGTTGCTTAAAACTGGGGTCGGTTTCCATCACGCCGCGCGGCTGAAACGACAATTGGTCGCTCGCCAGAATGGGTCCCAAAAAGCGATCAACATCCGACTCAAAACCGTCGACTTCGCCGATTTCGGCAATCACTGGTTCGGGGACGACCAGGATATGTTCTTCTGTGGCAGACACCATTTTCCCTCTTGGAATCGAGACAGCAGTCAGTGATTGCTAGAGTTGATTCGACCGAGCGACTTTAGGCAAGGACGCCACGCGTGGCGGTGGTGCAAATGGGCAATTTGCGATGCTTTTACCCCTTCATGTCACCATCTCGTTGTCGCCATTATCGCAATTGAGCCGTTGCGAACAACAGTTGCAACTGAGCCCGGTTGTAACCGGCCACCGCGGCTGTCCGGTCGCGTAGCGATTCGGCGCGAGCACTGATCGCTTGCAGCAGTTCGATCGGCAACCCTTCACTGGCGCGGACGCGTTGCAAGTTTCGCTGGTAACTGGTTTTGGATAACGCCATCGCTTGATTGGCCGCGGTGATTTGATGTCGATAGTTTTGAACATTTTCGTAGGCCGCGACCACGTCGGACGTGATTTGATCGCGAAGATCCGCCAGCGACATTCGTTTTTGCGCCAGTTGACTTGCAGCACGGTTTCGTTTGGCGACAACGCCGACGCCGAGATTATCGACTTGCCAGACAGCTTGCAGGTCGACATCGGATCGACCCGATCGCGTCCCCACGTCACTTCCTTGACCACCGCCAAAACTACCTGCACTTGTCGTCATGGCAACACGCGGGATCCAAGGCTCCACATTTGCTTTTCTGACAGCGACGCAAAGTCCTGCGATCTCCTGATGCAGTTCGCTGACTTCGGGTCGCTGCGACAATGCCGTTGCAATAAGGGTGTTGACATCATTTGCATCGGTCGCCAATTCAATTGGCACCAAGACTTGATCCGCCACTTGCAGGGTGAACCGTGGGTCCAGTCGCAATCGTCGTGCAAGGGCGGCCGATCGCGTCCGATACAATCGCTGCGAATTTGCCAGTTGTTGCGAGAGCCGAGCCTGTTCGGTTGCCGCACGGTCGACGTCAGCAAGTGCACCGGCGCCGGCGCGTTCAAAGGTCTTGGTCAAATTCAGTAATTCGTTTGCGGCGGAGATGGCTGTTTGCGCGTCGGCCAATTGCCCGGTTGCCTCCAACAGATCAACGTAGGCCAATCCAGCGTCCAACTGTGCCCGCGACTTGGCGATGGACACGCCCGCCCGCCGCGCAGCAACCTGACGGTTTGCAATCTGTGGTCCAAAATAGGCGTCGGCGAGGGCCAGGTCTGCCGACAAACGCAGGGGACCGTTGGTGCCGCCGGCGATCGGCGCAGCACCCAGTGTCGCACCCGCTCCAGCGAACAGCGAACCCCGCGATGCGTCCAGCACTTGCC
Source organism: Pirellulaceae bacterium (assembly GCA_013002105.1). The sequence continues at coordinate 4,524 of JABDKS010000979.1, forward strand.
CTTGGGTTGCTTGAATACGGCCATCGTGTTTGTTCCATCCAATCCCTGCTTGCAACGACGGCAGCCAAAGCGCCTTCGCGGCCTTCAGGTCCGCATGTGCTTCCAATGTCCGCTGACGCGCTAGTTGAATCGTCCAAGCATTCCCACCGGCCATGCCCAGGGCCGACGCAAGATCGATCAATTGCGTCGGCGTGTCTTCGGTATTCGCAGCGGCGGGTAATGCAGCCGGCTTGCCAGGATGAGCTAGCGGAGGCGGCAAGGTTTCTACCGAACCGTTCTGCAATGCAACGGCCTTGTGCCCAGTCAGTGTCAGGTAGCTGCCACCCTCGACAGCGGGATGATCGGCTCGACTGGAGCGG
>JABDKS010001000.1 GCA_013002105.1 Pirellulaceae bacterium
AGCTACAACCGAGTGATTTTGGTCGGAAACCTGACCAGAGATATCGAACTGCGTTACACCCCAGGTGGAACCGCGGTGATGGACAATGCGCTGGCGGTCAACGACCGCCGCAAGACCGCCAATGGGGAATGGGTCGAGGAAGCAACTTTTGTGGATGTCACTTTCTGGGGACGCACCGCCGAAGTGGCCAGTGAGTATCTGAGCAAAGGCTCGCCGGTATTGGTCGAAGGCCGATTGAAACTCGATCGCTGGGAAACCGATGGCCAAAAGCGAAGCAAGCTGTACGTCATTTGCGAACGAATGCAAATGCTGGGCAGCGGCGGTGGCGGTGGCGAGGGAAACCGCCAACGCGGCGGATCAACCCGCCAGGATGAAGCGGGTGACCAAGGCCGTCCGCACGTCGAAGATCAACCGGCGGGCAATCGCGAGGCACAACCGACCGGCAGCGGCCCCGATTACAAGGATCCAGAGATTCCCTTTTAAGATCGCGATTGTCCCGAGCAACAATTTCGCGAGTCGCTGCAAACACGAATGCTGCAAACACGAATACAGATTCCCAATCAAACCAATCGTCTAAAACTCAAGCAATGAATCCTCTCATGGCATCTACCAAAAACTTAATGTTCAAGCGTCTCCCCAAAGGAGAGCACGGCGGAATTCAACTGCTGTTGATTCACAATGTCGAACACCTTGGCAAGCAAGGCGATCTCGTCGAAGTCAAAACTGGATACGCGTTGAATTATCTGCTGCCGCAAGGCTTGGCCACGGTTGCCACGGATCATCACAAACGAATGGTCGAAAAGCACCGCGAAAAGTTGCGTGAGATCGAACTGGAAAAGTTGGGCGAATACCGCGACCTGGCCGACGAACTTGGCAAACAATCGATCACGATCGAAGCAAACGCCAATGACGAAGGTCACCTGTACGGCAGTGTCGGTCCGCATGAAATTGCTGACGCTTTGAAAGGTGCCGGATTCAGCATGGCCCAGGACCAGATTCGCTTGGACGGTCCGCTAAAAGAATTGGGACTGTACACCGTCAAAATTCACCTGCACAGCGAAATCGACGCCAGTGTCAAGGTTTGGGTCGTGCCCACCGTGACTGGCGAAGAAGGCGAAGGCGGCGAAACAAAATCATAATCGCGATCGTCCGATTTCCATCGGCACATCGATCGCGGGGCTGTGGCGGAACTGGCAGACGCGCTAGATTTAGGATCTAGTTCCTTCGGGAGTGCAGGTTCGATTCCTGTCAGCCCCATTTTGTAGTTCGGTGAATTTGCATCTCCGAACCTGTCGTCCAGCTCGGACGGCATCCCTATCCAACAGATTTAAATAACCCTCTCACGAAGCTTCGGAAACAAACACGATGGCCAAGAAAGCCGCCCCCGCAAATTCGAAAATGGTCTACTACTTCGGCAAACGAAAAACCGAAGGCAAAGGAAAAGGCAAAAACCTGCTTGGCGGTAAAGGGGCAAACCTTGCCGAAATGACCAGCATCGGATTGCCGGTCCCCCCAGGATTCACGATCACCACTGAAGTTTGCGCCGACTATTACAAGGCTGGAGAGAAGTTGCCTAAAGGCTTGATGGAGCAAGTCAACAAAGCCGTTGCGATCCTGGAAAAGGAACTCGGCAAAAAATTTGGCGACAACACCAACCCACTGTTGGTTAGCGTGCGCAGCGGTGCCGCCGTCAGCATGCCGGGCATGATGAACACCATTCTAAACCTGGGCCTGAACGACACAGCTACCGCCGGCTTGGCCAAGGCAACCAAGAACGAGCGATTCGCCTATGACGCCTACCGACGTCTGATCAATATGTTCGGCGACGTCGTGATGGAAATGGATCATCACGTCTTTGAGAAAGCGTTTGACAAGATCAAGAAGAAATTCAAAGTCAGCGAAGACACCGATGTGCCGGCAGAGGGACTGAAACAGCTTTGCGAATCGTACAAGGCGGTTTACAAAAAACACACCAAACAAGATTTCCCGCAAGATCCGCTAAAACAGTTGGAACTGGCCATTAAGGCCGTGTTCGGTTCCTGGCATACCGATCGCGCCGTCCGGTACCGCGAAATCGAAGGAATTCGCGGTTTGCTGGGCACCGCCGTCAACGTCCAGTCGATGGTCTACGGCAACATGGGCGACGACTCCGGTACCGGCGTTGCCTTCACGCGAAATCCGAATACAGGCGAGAACAAGTTCTTTGGCGAATTCTTGATCAATGCTCAAGGCGAGGATGTCGTTGCCGGTATTCGGACACCGCAACCGGTTGCCGAAATGCCGAAATGGAATCGACAGGTCTACAAGCAACTGTTGGAAATCAAAAAGACGCTTGAAAATCACTACACCGAAATGCAGGACATCGAATTCACGATTGAACGTGGAACGCTGTACATGCTGCAAACTCGGACCGGAAAACGAACCGGAGTGGCGGCAGTCAAGATTGCCTGTGACATGGTCAAAGAAAAACTGATCAGTCAAAAAACCGCTGTGATGCGAGTCCCGGCGAACGACTTGACGCAGTTGCTACTGCCAAGTTTCAAACCGACGGCGCGAAATGCCGCCGATGTGCTGACCCGTGGTCTGCCCGCGTCGCCGGGTGCGTCCAAGGGGAAACTTGCCTTTACCGCCAAAGAGGCCCGCGAGCGGGCCGAAGCGGGCGAAAGTGTGATCCTGGTTCGCAAGGAAACCAGCCCGGAAGATGTCGACGGGATGCACGCAGCTTCAGGAATCCTGACCAGTACCGGTGGGATGACAAGCCATGCGGCAGTCGTCGCACGCGGTTGGGGC
>JABDKS010001009.1 GCA_013002105.1 Pirellulaceae bacterium
ACCCTCTTTGACAAGACCGGGTGATTGTTCATCCAGGATCAGACCGCCTGCACGAATCAGCCCTTGAGCTCCCTTGAGCCCCGCGTCGTCAATTCGCAGTTCTGGTAGGAACGCGTCCGACAATGCACGGCCGATTGCATCCGGCAAGTCCGAAGCGGTAACGCTGACTTCCTGCACGACATCGCCGAAATAATGCATCAACGTTTCAAACGCAACCACCGAAACGCGACGTGGCAATTGATTACTATCGACCACGACGATGAAGATTTTGTCGAAGCGATCGATCGCGGTCGACACCAAGTCGGCCAGTGGCAGGTCGACCAACTTTGCCTCGGGTTCATCCAATACGGTCGCCAATCCTCGCGGCACCAACAAAGCTTCTGTTTTCTCGTCATTCCACAACTCTTGCAAGGCAAGTGCATCTCCGTCAATTGCTTCGAACTTGTTCGCAGCACCCTCAATGGTTTTGTCACCAATTTGCTCGCCACGTCGCGTCACCGCGTCGATCATCCCGGCGGTTGCGTAAACCTTGCCAACGTATTCGTCGATGTTCCCCGCCACGCGAATGCGCAACGCGTCTTTGTGGTTTCGCTTGACGGCAATCACCGGATCGGATGCGGAAATACCGTCAAAATCCAATGCCGACAAATCACGTGCCGCAGTCGATCCCACTGCCGAGGGCGCATCGGCAATCGTGACTCGCCAGATCGACGAATAGTGACGGTCCAGATAAGCACGCAAAGGAGCGTCGATCGTCGCAGCATCAATTCTGGGATCATCCGACACGACCCAAACAAGCATCTTGTAGGGCGAGAAATCCCATGGCTGAACATTCTCTTCATCTGCTTCGATTTCGGCTGCTGTTCGTGGAATCAGAACCGACGATGGTGAAGCTGCCGCTTGCGAACCAGACGGCGAAGATGCTGCCGGAGCTGACGAACTGTCAGAGCTGGGAGCGTCCGCGACAATCGCATCGGGGCTGATCGACGCGTCTGAATCAGCATCCGCCGCGTTCGCACCTGCCGGTGCCACCACGGCCACACTTTCGTTGCCACCATTCTGCGCGGACACCTTGCTCGCATTGATGATTGTTGTACACCCCGCGACGAGTGTCACGACCAACACGCGCGTCCACGTACCGCACCTCGGCACCTCAGCCATGCGAGTCGGCCTCGTGATCCAGTGGTTTGGGGAGCAGGGAAACTTGTCTTGCATGATCAATCCAACCGCCAATTGTCCGCGTTCTGGTACAACGAAACGATTTCGTTGCCCACACCCACCAGTTGGCGACGGTAAGCATACGAATCGACCAATTGCCAAAGCGGCAGGACGGGAAGTTCGTGGTGAGTGATTGAGTGGAGATCGAGTAGTCGGTCTCTGACCTCTTTCCAATTCTTTGCTTCTTCGAGACGTCGCAGTCCCAAACCGACCATTTGGCTCTCGCTGCCAGCCAAGCCTTCGGGGCCTAGCAATCGTCGCGCATCAATGATCGGTTCCCATACGGCTGCAGCGATATAAACAATATCGGCCGTGTCCTTTTCAGGGTAAGTTCGGCCAACAGGCAGTTGGACCAATTCGACCTCCAGTCCAATCAGCATCCATTGGCTGCGAATCGCTTCGCACGCGACCCGTGACAGGTTGTCGGCTGGATACGCCAAGCGAACCGGCGTCATTTTAGGAGGATCCTGCTTCTTACGCGCCGCGGCGGTGTTCATCTGGTTGGTGGCGACCGTCAATAGGAGTTGCGCCAAAGAGGGCTCGTATCGCCGGGGTTCGATCGACTGGTCATACGCATATCCCAACGGATCATTCATTTCCAATCCAGCCGGAAACGGTCCCGAGATCACACGACAACCCGGCGAATCCAACTGCTCCAATAATTCACCTTTGAGAATGTCCTCGCGGTTGATTCCATACAACATGCCACGTCGAAATGTCTTGTTGGAAACAAACGGATGTTCCGAACAAGGGACCAACATGTGCAAACTGGGCAATGGGTAGTTGGAAACACGCACATTCTTGCTGCGCCGCAAGCGAATCGCGTCTGCCGGGAACAGCTGATCCAATACATCGACTTCGCCCTTGAGCAACATGCTGACAGCATCGGCCGCTGAATCAACGCGGACTTCTACGATCTCACGGGGCTTGGTCTGCACCTTCGGTTTTTCGACCAACGTGTATCGCGTCAAGTTTCCTTCCACGACATCGCGACGATAGGCGCCCGTCGGCGACCCCTTTTCTCCACCAAACCAACTGCCATCGACCGTCACTTGCAATAAGCATTCTGGCAACACATGTGGACGCCGCAGTACACATTCAACGTGCTTGGGACCATCCAATCCGATTCCAATGACCGATGCGGCCCACGGCGAAAAGTAATTTTCTTTGTCCTCTTGTGCACGTGACGCGAGCATGTCAGCGAGGAAAAACGCGTTGACGCGATTGAGCGGTTCACCCAATTTTTCCGTCTCCAAGTACATGTCGAAAACGGTTCGGTCGGGGCTGATATCGGTTTCACCGAAAATGAAATCGTACTCGCCGCCTTCGGGGCCGGCCCCCTTGATTTCAAATAACGATCGATACAACAACCGACCGCTTCGACGGGCAGCCCAATTGTCGATCCGTGTGGGCTCAAATACTGTCGCGGACTGCAACACGCCGACGTTGACCAGCGGATAAATGCGATCGATCTCTTTGACCAGCGCATCACCACCCTCGATATCCGGCTTCAAATTCACGCTGGCCCGCGCCAAGGTCCTGGCTGCTCGATAATCCTTTTTCTCGAGTGCGTCGAGCGCCTCTTTACGTTTGGCCTGAGCCATATTCAGAAACTCGGCGTTCCATGTCTCGATCGACGCCAAACGTTCTTCCTGATAATCCTTCTCCAGGCGAGCGAGGATCTGCTGTGCGAGATCCAACTTGCCTTCCTTGACCAACCGTTCGAGTACTTGGTTGGTCGTCGCACCGATTGCCGCCAAGACTTGCGATCGCCGGTATTCAGGCGCATAGCGACGCAACTCCTCCAACATGGCGAGCGTTGCACCGCGTGATCCCTTTCGCGCTCGCGCGACCGCATCATTCCACAAAAAATCGCAGCGAAGTTCTCGCAATCCGGGTCGGTTGGGATAGTCGCGAATCAACACCGACAAAAAGGGATAGGCTCCGACGAAGTCACCCTTGGCGATTCGTTCTTTGATCTCTCGCTCGAGCCGCGTTTCCCAAAAGTCGATCTTCTCAATCTCAGACCATTTTGCCGTCAAATCCTTCGCTTCGATATCAATCACTTGAAACTTCAACGACCCGGTCGGCTTGACCGGCATCTTGCGACCGGGCAGTGTCAGTAGACGAACCTTTGCCCATCCGCCGCCGGATTTTTCGGTGAAGTAAATGATGTCGTGCGGTTCTTCTTGCAGCAGTTCCAAACCGACCGGATCGGGAACGCCGGATTCGGCGTAGTTAATGATCTGGGCCGACGCGTTATTTGCCGTCAGATTCAACGCACAGGTCATCGCAAACGCGACGAACCACGTAACCTGCGTCAGGCGGGTGGCGATCGATTCGATGGTCATCTCGTGTTGCACAGTGATTCGTTATTTCCCGTGTAGCTTTTTCTTGATTGGTGATGCACCGAACACTCAGGCGCCCGACGGAACTGCAATGATGTAAATGACCCCTTCGGCTCCTGGAACGAGCAATCGGGTTCCGGCGACCAATGGTGTGGCCGAGATTGGTTGTTCGATGTCCATTTTTCCAACCAATTTGCCCGTCGCGGGGTCAAACGCGATGACCCAACCGGGAGCCCCTGCCAACACCATCGTACCCTCAGCCATTACCGGTTCGCCAACCGGCCGCCCTGAGGGCAGTGCAATTTCGAACTGCTGCTTGCCGTCGTCACCAAACGCGCGGAGCTTGCCGTCGTCGGTCTGCAGCAGACAGGTTTCGCCCGCGGACACAGGCCCCCATGCAACGCGACCGTCCAACAAGGTTTTGAATTTCTCGGTCAATGAGGCCATGTCGTGACCAACGACAAAATCGGCCGATGGACCGGCGGTCGTCGCAATCAGGGTACCGCCAACGCCGGCGATCTGACCCAGGAATGGGTTGTCCAATTTCCCAGTAGCCAAGTCACGCATGTTTTCGCCGACACGGATTCGATAGATCGAATTTCGGCTATCTGCCATCACTACCTGGTCGGCGTCATCGGCCAGTTTGACCGGATTGGTCCAAACAACTTTTCCAACGGGATCGCTGCTGGGCTGAAACGGGCTGCCCATTCGCTGACCGGTTTGCCACTGCATCAATGCAGCGCCGCCGGAATCCAGTGGCAACAACAGGCCTCCACCAGAGATGACGCCGCCACCGACCGGGGTGCCGGCAGGAAGATTCAAAGTCACCAGCCGCAATTTTTCGCGTTCTCGTGTCGCATCAAATACCGCGATCTGACCGCGTGCCTCCTGATTCAGAAATACCCGTTTATCATCATCCACTTCGATCGGATTTTCGAATCGCATCGCAACGCCATTACCACCGGGATTCTCGATCGGTCCAGTGGTCGATCCGCTCTGCAACGCGTCGCGATCCAACAAAAACAAACTCGCTTGAGTTGTCATCGCGTGAATTTCCTGGTCCGATCGTTTGATCATCGCCACGGGTACACCGACGTCGTTGCGCCAGATTTCCTTGCCGCTTTTTGGATCCGCTGCTGTCACGCGTATCCCGGAAGTGCCGCGCAAGATGCGGGCATGGATCAATGCGTCCTCGGTGGCAAAGGGTTCGCCAATGAACGTGTCGCCTTCGTGTTTGAACCAATCGGGTACGACGCGTCCGGTGTTGATCTGCAATTCGTAGCGACCGATCCGTGTACCGGTGATCCACATCTGACTCTTGCCAACCGCCATCTGTGTGGACGTCGGTTCGTCATAGGAGGCAAGCTGTCGTGCAACGACCGTTACCTGTTCCGTTTCGGCGGTGGGTTCAACGTCATAGACCGATACCTGGCCACGATCGGTTAACACAATCAACCGCCGCTGTTGAATGATGATCGGGTTGACTTTCACATTACCCGTCATCCGCACTGGGTCTTGTGCCTTTGTGACGGTGCCGTCTTCGGCCACTTTCAAGATATGAACCCGTGAGTAGTCCGCGGCCGCGTTTTCGATCACAAACAGGTGACCGAGCAAGGCGACCGGCGCGACCGCGATCGTGCCTTCGCGATGCCCCAGGTAATAGCTGTCGATGCACGAACCATCCTGAGTCTTGAGAACATACAGGTTGCTGTGATCCCCGGGCAGAAAAGCCAACTTGGCGCGTGAATCGATCCCCGGACCGACCTGCAAGGGTTGTGGAATCTGAACCGACCACTTGGCGTCACCCATCTCTGCATCCAAGAGCATTAACGCACCGTTGGCAGTGGTGACATACACGTCGTCTCGATCGGCCACCGGTTGGTTGAATGGTTCGCCGATTTTTGAGCGCCAACGAATGCTGCCGTCTTCGCCCTTTCGTCGTTGAATCTCCAGCTTGCCGCTTTCGCTCAACAACATCCCTGCCCCGCCCTCCAAACGCACTGGCGCGTGGTCCTGACCATATCCGACGAATGATCGCCAACGTAGTTTGCCGTCGCTGCCAGAAAACGCCAGAACCGAACCACCGGCCCGCAGGTACAAGATTTCGTCTCGCAAACTTGGCACGTCACCGCCTGTGCGTGCCGCCAACACGATCGACTGCAACGACTCGGACGCCGGAGATCCCTCGATCGTCTTGGGCAGTTTTGCTGATGGAGCGACCAAGGTTTCCTGGATTTCGCTGGCCTGCTGGATCAGATCGACAAGTCGCTCATTGGATCCCAATTCCGGGAAGTCACGCAGTAGTTCCGCACGCAGATCGTAGGCCTTCTTTGTCTCCTTGGCGTCCAGTGCCGATGTCATCCCGGCGACGGTGGCATCGAGCCGTTGATTGCGACTGATGTCACGCTCAATCCGCTTACGTGCTTCTTCGACCGCGTCGAGCCGACTGGACAAAGTGGCTCGCATCGACGATGTGACGTACTGCGGATTGAGTGTCAGCTCGATCTGCTCCTCCAGTTTTGCCAACAATTCCTTTTTCTTAGGCGTTTCTGTTTCCTTGGTCGCCTCCGCGGCGATGTTGTCAGCGATGTCAACCAGCAAGGCCGCCAAGTTCCCGCGCTCGTCCTCCATCCCCTCTTCGTTTTCGATCAGCGGCAGCTTTTCTTTGGCCAAGTCGAGCGCCCGGGTCGGATCACTCATCGTCGACGCCCGGTACAACTCCGTCATCGTGATTCGCGTGCGTGCGAGCGACGAGTATTGATTTTCGTCACCAAACGCACTCACAAAATCGACGTACCGTTCTTGGGCGGCGGTGTAATTTTGTTGATCGTAAAGTTTGTTGGCCCCGTCGATGAAATCGTCCGCGTTTCCACGACTGAGCACAAAGTAAAGTCCACCACCGGTCAGAACCAGCAAGGCAACGATTCCGGCGTAGCCATAGATTTTAAACGAGTCCCAGACCGACCCCGATTCCGCCGCTTTTTGCTTCGACGTCTTTCGCTTGGGACGATCGGGCATTGCGGCGTCGCCCGCATCCATCGCGTCACCCGAAACCACGTCCACCACGGCCGGCTCATCTCCAAAACCACCTTCTTGGACCGCCTCGACGGCAACCGCTTCGACAGCAACGGCCTCGACTTCAACCGCTTCGGCTTCGAACACCTCGGGTTCGACTTCCGCTTCGAAAACCTCCACCGCTTCACCTTCGTCACCCAAAATGGCCAAGTCATCCTCGGCCTCGACGGCAACGACTTCGGCGTCAGCGGGTTCTTCGTATTCGTCCGACCGCAATTCGCCGATCAATTTGGTGGCCTGAAATCGGGTCAACTGACCATTGTCGACCAACAGCTTGGCGACCGCTTCGGGGGTTACCCGCGTGCCACCTTGATCCAATTGTTCGCGGAGCGCTTCGATGATCTCCTGGTCCAGCAAGCCGCGGCGCTCCAGTTGATCAATCAATTCCTTAGCAAGCATGTCTTTTGTGGGTTAACGGTGAAGCTGAATGAAAAGTGTTGGTTTTGGTAATGAAACACGAACGGAGGTTGTGGCAACCGAAATTTCGATCCGGACGACAAACGCATTGATGATCCCAACGATGCCCCGCTCTGCCCTGCTCTGCTTTCTGAAGCCCCGCTGGGGTCTCTGAGACCATCCGTCTCTCTCTGACACCCTGTCTTTCTCTGACGCCCCGTCCTATTCTCGGCGACCCGTCGTCTGATCGGCGACATGGACGTCCCGCCGCGAATCACGGTTTAATCAAAATCTTCGACCTGAGTGACAATGATTTCGTCATATCCCGCGATCGTGCCTGCATCCATCCCGTCAACGAGTGCCTGTAATTTTGCCTGCTCTTGCACTTTGATGATCAGCTTTGCGTCTAATTCGCCTTTGGCCTCTTTCAACTTGGAGATCAGGTTCTGCTTGCCCGGTGTTTCCGCTTCCCAATCAGCGGCAAGAACCAAAAAAGCACCAAATTCATCGATCTGCAATTCCACCTGATCGAGTTCCTCAGGGTCTTCCTCGACCGAACTGGTACTCGGTGCGTCGGTTTGTTGCCGTGGCATCATGATCGACTTTTGCAGTTGAAACGACGCGGTGACGACAAAGAAAATCAGCAACAAGAACGTAACGTCGACCATCGGCGTCATGTCCAATTCGTCTTCGTCGCCTTTACTGCGCAACATGGCGTCGTCGTCATCGTCGTCCAGATCCTGGGCCAACGGGCTCGGCGGGGTAATGGCTTCCGCCGCAACGACTCCACCCACCACCGCCGCCGCTTGATCAGGTCGTTGCTGAGAATCGTCGCCTTGCTGACTCGAATCGGAGTCGTCAACCACGGCATCAATGCCGCTGGCATCTTTTCCGTCGATATCCACCGCATCATCGGGCACAGCTTCGACGACTTCCTCTTGGACGCTCTCCGGCTCGACCGGTTCCGCCGGTTCGCTCGAGAGCGTCGGATCGGGCAGTTCGGGGACATGCACGGCGGTATCACACTCGGGACAGCGCACGCGACGACCGGCCAACCGATTGTTGACTTTATGTGTCGCGCCACACTGCAAGCAAGTGATTTTGATAGACATAAAACGCTTCTATAGCCCCAGCTAACTGATTTCTCGCGAACTAATCTTCCTTGACACCGATGTACGTCGAATCGATGTCCTCAAATGCGTCGCCAATGATTTTTTGCACTCGTGTCACCTCCAAGACTTTGACAGAGGCGTCGCCCATGATCATGACTTGGTTCTTATTGGCATCGATCGACTTTTCCAACTCTGCGGTCACGTATTCGATGATTTCGGTTTCTTGCGTGGCTTCATCCTTACTAAATTCACTGCCGTCGGGTTTCAGCAATGTCACTTTGTCTTTACCGGCTGACTTGATAAAAATCACGGCGGACTCTTTGGCGGAAACCGGCAGTCCATTGGTCGCGTCAGGAATGTCACCGATTTTGACCGGATCCATCGTCGAACAAACAACAAAGAAGATCAGCAGCAAGAACACGACATCGATCATCGGAGTGATGTCCATCTCGCTTTCGTCTGCCATCTTCTTTGGCATTTCGTAATCGTCTTCGTCGTCATCCATTTTTATAATTCGCTTTTCTTTGCGGTCCGGCAGTTACGGAAACAACGTTCAAGCTTCGTTGCCCGATCGAGCGAGTCCCTTTTTGAAGGCCTCGAAAAACCGCGTCAGTCCCGAACCGATCAAATCTTGCATTTTGGCAAGTCGGATGTTGACCGTCGCGACGATGATCATCAGCGGAATCGCGATTGCCAAACCACTGGCCGTCGTGATCAGCGCGACCATAATGTTTCCGGCCAACTCTTGCGGATTCACGTCCCCTTGTGACAACGTTTGAAACGCCCCCATCATCCCGAACACAGTCCCAAAGAGTCCAATCATCGGGGCGCTCTTGATCACCGTACCGACCCAACTGAGCCGATACTCCAGATCGCTCATCACGTCGCGCTGAAAACGGTCCATCATCACCTGACGAGCACGGCGAAATCCCTGCTCGCGGTTATTGACAGCCAGTTCAACCATCTGTGGGATGGCACGCTTGTCGCCATCGCAGTACTCCACCGCGCCATCAAAATCACCGGCGGACAACATTTGCTCGACGTCATCCATGAACGCGTCTTGCTCCTCTTCGTTCTTGAATCGTTTTTGCCCCACACGCGTCCAAACCACCACGATGCAGTACAGGCCCCACAGTGCGGCGGCGGCCAATGCAAAGTAAGTCGCGTTGGAGATAATCTCGAAGAGGTTGGTTTCAGCAAGTAACATCTAAATGCCAGTCCTTATGAAAGACCGAGGAAAGTGGGGGCGGTAAGTTTCGTTTTGCGATCATCCATTGGCGATGACACCGTGACGGACGCAACAGATCGATCGGTGACTGAATCTTGATTTTGACGGTGTGTGTATCAGAGGTTTGTGTATCAGAGTCGACTGTTGCGATTGACTGACTGCCATTCGTTTGGCGGCTCTGAGCGTATGTTGGTTGTGTGTTGGTGGGTCTGGATGCTGGTTGGTCGTGCTCGTTCGGCCCGCAAGAGAATCGTGCAATTCGCTTACTTGCCCTTTCGATAGCGTTGTTCGATTACTTCAAAAGCGTATCCGCTGCCGGACGATTTGCTTTCGAAAATGGTTTTTGCGATCTGTGTCACCGATTGGTATCCCTTTTCCTTGGCGTACTCCAACTCGGTGTGTGCCAGTAGGTTTTCCAGTTCAGGTGGAATGAAACGCACCATGTTACGACCAGGCAGTTGCACGCCGGCTTGCTGGAGCAACTGACGGTCGTACTGCATCAACGGCGTCGCGGTCTTCCACGAGAAATAAATTCGCTTTTCTTCTTTGGGCGTTGCATTGTGCCGCTTCTTGGGACTCGATGACAAACTGAATGCATAGTCGATACCCTGCACGCCGCCACCAAAAGCACCGAGTTCGATCTTGTAGAAATCCAATTGCGACGCGTACGAGCGGATGTTGTTGGCCGAAAAGTTCAACTGCCAACGCTCGAACCGCGGAATGATATCGTCGCCTTCGCCCTCGGGACCTGGCGGCCGACTGTCGCCTTTACCGGTACCGGAGGTCGACGCGGTCGCAGCGGTATCGGCAGTCGTCAACGAAGCCGCAACGGTGCTGACTGCATCGGTCACCGCTTCGATCGTGTCGGCCAACGTTGGTTCTTGTAACTCTTCGACCTCTTCGGCTCCGGGCGGTTCAAAATCCCGCTCGAACCCCTCCGCGTTATCAGCGCGGCCGGCCGGATTTTCGATCAACGGAGCCAAAGCCAGAGGACGCGGTTTTCCACTGAGCAACCATACGATCAGCAACATCAAGACGAACGCGCCAAGAAATAGAATCAACGCCATCAAAATGGATGTGACGACATCAAATTGGCTGATCCGAAGTTTCTCGCGTGCCGCCGTGCGATCGTCGTCGCGAGCGTCAACGACGTCGGCGTCAGCAGTATCGGATTCAGATGTGATGACCGAAGTCATTTGAGGTGGTCCTGGAAAATCGAAATCACTCTGTCAAATTGCTTTACCGATTCGGGAAAGCACACTCACGGGCAGACTCATGCACATTTTGGATTCGGTCCCCTCAGATCGGCTCCCGACAGCACACAGTCTAAACCAAGCCACCTCAAAGATCTTCGTCCAAGAAGACGTATCCCGGATCCATCGTTCGATACCACGCACGCCATTTGTTCTGGACGTCTCGCAGTTCGCCGTACTCCGGAGTGTCGGACATTCCATAGCCCTCGAATTTACGACTGATAAACCGCAATCCGTCACGAGCGTACCGCCTGACCGACTTATCGGGATCGCTCAAAGCGAAAATTAAGCTGGGAACCACACGCATTTCGTCGCTCTGGCCCAAGACACGGGCCGCGACCCGGCGGGCCTGCCAGGAACGACTCCCGCGAACCAGTCGCTCCAATCGATCCAGCTGTGCCGCACGGTCATTCGGATTGGTCGAAAGCGCCATGTCTTCGGGAAGCGATTGGCCATCCATGGAATCCGCGGCGTCTCCTTCGAGCAAATCCAGCATGTCGGTCACCGCTTGGGCCGCCTTTTTGGTTTCCGCTTTCCCGCCAACCAGCTTTGCCTTGGAAACATCATCGCTGAATCCCTGGCCACCGATCGCGCCGCCGGCACCCATGGTGAAGATCGCTTTTTGAGTACTGCGAATTAAAAACAGAATCGCAAATGCGGTCGAGACGCAGGGTGCCGAGTGGGCACGATCGGTCCATCCGCCTTCAGCACTCTGGTATTTTCGTAGTTCGTCGACTCCCTTGTTGTACCAAGCCGGACTTTTATCTTTCTCACGTCCGTTAGCAATTTCGATGAAGCTCTCGTAACGTTCCAGCGTGTACATCTGATAGTAGTACCAGTCACTCGCCTGAGTTCGCTTGTAGGGGTTCTTCGCCCGCCAAGCTTCCATGCCGCCAATGGATCGAAAGACCGGCTCTTTGGAAATTTTCACGCGTTGCCGACGATCTCGGTTCGCGTCTTCCTTGTACAACTTGATCGCCTTGGGCAGTCCGACGATCCCCGGATCGTCGTCATTACTGGTGTCACCCCACAATCGCAAAGCGTCGCCGGCGATCAACACGCTCGATCCGCCAGCGAGTGACATGGACATATAGGGAGTCTTCTGTGCAACGCGAGGCCGGCCGATGCCGGGATCTTTCGCGTGATAAGGCCATCCGCCACCGGGGTCCTGGACGCGCAACAACCATTGCAATGCCGCCGCGACTTTCTGGTAGTCCATTGGGATGCCGGCACGGTCAAGCGTCCAAATCGTCAACAGGGCGTACTGGGTTTGTGACACGTCACCCAATTTTTCGTTGTGATAGGTAAACCCGCCTTCGCGCATTTGGATACTGAAAAGGTGACGCTGAATCGCTTCTAATTGTGGGCGATACCTTTGTGGGTTGACCGCTGCCATCAACAGCACGGACATCGCGATCTCGTAGTTGGCTTTGTGTGCGTGAAAGTCACCGCCCAATGCTTTCTTGGCAATCGCTTCGGCGTCTCGTAATCCCCGGACAACCAGTGGGTTCTGTTCGTCGTGTTCGACTTTGAAATGTGCATAAGCGGCCAAGACAGTCTCACCACCGGGCGGAAGTTTTTCCCCCTCCAGGCCCGACAAATACTGCAGACCACTTTTGACCATCCGTTGCACGACGGGATCGTCAGGCGTATACGCCATCGCCGAATTCGCAGGAGCGATCAGCGATGCTGCTGACAAAAACAACAACGCAGTGAGTACCCGCGTCGCCAAGTGCCAATGGATCAATTGACGATCCGTTGTCGACTGCGACCGCATGCCTCGATTGATATCGCGAATCATTTTTGGTTTGCTTCCTTGGTCACGTATTCGTAAATGAAAGGGAACAGTCGATGGGAAATAAGATGTCTTCGAAAAAGTCTGCTGTCGTTGTGATTTGAAATCGTCGTCAAACGTGGTCACAGAACCAAAGTCGACGAATCGACCGATTCATCAGCCAGTTCCGTCTACCAGAACAGTCGCATCAGCTGAATAGGCTGGACAAATACCCTGGACGGATTGGCCTGCCGAAACTCCAGTCCCGATACGCCAGTCGCATCACACGCCGGCCCACCGTTGTCTTCTGTCTTCACCGTTGTCCCTGCTCCACCGATGTCCCTGCTCCACTGTCGCCCCATCGCAATCGATCAGGCCGCTGAAATGCTAACGGATGAGCCAAATTTCAATTTGGTGTCATTTGGACGCCGCAGCAGTGAAACGAACCGATTGACGGATTTACGCATCATACCCTACGATCGCCGAGCGGCGAATTGATCACTCCGGTTGGTTTTGTTAGTTTTGCCGAGATTGAAGCGGACGCCCCCTAGACCAAAACGGGCCTGCGACCAGAATTGCCCCTAGACGCAGTTTGGACCACGGTTGCATTGGCTCTTGGGAATTGGGTGGCCCACTGGGTATTTCGGGTTGAGATTCCTGGAGGGATCTCGAGAGAAATCAAAATTCGCGTTCAATTGGTCAGGTAGCTCAGTTGGTAGAGCACGGCCCTGAAAAGGCCGGTGTCGGCGGTTCGAGCCCGCCCCTGACCACTCTCTTTTCTCCCGTTGACGCCCGTCTACCGATGACTTGCACGGTTGGGCGTCCTATTCTGATGGGCGACCAAGGCAGCGAATCGGAACAGAAAATCGGGTTTTTCTTCGTTTTTCTGCAACGTTACAGTATCGCTAACGCTTAGTTCTTGACGCTTAGTTCCTAACGGATCAACCGTTGCGCCGTAACGGTAAGATCTGACCGACGTCACCAACGGGTCCGTCGGATGATCTGCTCGTCCGCTCCAGTCCGCTCCGCCACCCCTTTGTCCGAAGCCGAGTTTTCGCCATGACTTGCTCCAATTCATCGACTACCTCTGGCTTCCCAGCTCGATGGACGCCTGACCAATCGGCCAGCCGACGCTGCGGTTCCCGCCGGTTTGCCACCATCATGATGGTGATGCTCTGCGTACCGCTGATGATGATCGGATCACTGGCCGCCGCACCCCAAAGCGACCAACCGACACCCGCCGACGCCCCAGTCGCCTCAGCGGCCCCAGTCGCCTCAGCGGCCCCGATCGCTTCAGCGACTCCGGGCGATGATGCCGATTCGGTGTCGGCCGAAACGGCAAGTGCCGATAACACCCGCCCCGCTGAAATGACTGCACAGGACGAGCCTGACGCACAGGACGAGCCTGACGCACAGGCCGGGCCGATTTTGACCGACACTGCTTCGAGTGCTGATACCAGCCCCGGGCCAGATCGTTCGGCCGACGAGAGCGAAGTGGGCTGGATGAAGAAAATTGACGGTGCATTTGGTACCTACTTGGTTGGCCCCGTCGCACAAGTTCTCTTTTTTGATTTTGGCACGCAGCGGTGGTTGGGCAGTTCGATTCCCTTCGTCGTCGTGTGGTTGTTGGCCGGTGGTATCTTCCTGACGCTGCGGATGGGATTCATCAACATCCGCGGATTTCGCCATGCAATTCAACTCACACGCGGCGTCTACGACACTCCCGGCGAACCGGGCGAAGTCTCCCATTTTCAAGCACTCTCGGCAGCACTTTCAGCGACCGTTGGCCTTGGCAACATCGCCGGTGTGGCGATCGCGATCGGAACCGGTGGGCCCGGTGCAACGGTCTGGATCATCATGGTCGGGTTGCTGGGGATGAGCGCCAAGTTTGCTGAATGCACACTGGGGCAACTCTATCGCGTCACCGACGATGACGGCCATGTGCTGGGCGGCCCCATGCGGTATCTGAAACACGGTCTCAAAGACATCGGCCTGCCGATGCTGGGCAACGTCTTGGCTGCTCTGTTCATGGTGCTTTGCATCGGCGCCAGTTTCGGCGGCGGTAACGCGTTTCAAGTCGGTCAATCACTCGAAGCCATCCGCGGCGATGTACCGATTTTGCAAACCGCACCGTGGATTTACGGCGTCACCATGGCGGTGGCCGTGGGAGTTGTGATCATCGGCGGGATCAAGAGTATCGGTGCTGTGGCAGCCAAAATCGTTCCGTTCATGTGCGTCGCCTATGTGACGGCGGCGCTTTACATTTTAGCCGTCCACGCAGCCGACATTCCCGATGCCATCTCGACGATCGTGCGACAAGCTTTCTCGCCCGACGCCATGTTCGGAGGATTTTTGGGCGTGCTGGTGATTGGGATCAAACGAGCGGTGTTCAGCAACGAAGCCGGCGTCGGCTCCGCTGCAATCGCCCACTCGGCAGCCAAGACTGACGAACCGGTCAGTGAAGGAATCGTGGCACTGCTGGAACCGTTTATCGACACCGTCGTCGTCTGCTCCATCACCGCGCTGCTGATCGTCGTCACTGGCGCTTACCTACCGCCCAAAACGGATCTCAAAGCGGTTCAGTTCTCGAGCGAATCGATCTCGACAGAGAGCTCACAAGCGCTTGGCCAACTGGCGGTGTTGATGCAAGACAACACGCACACCAACATCATGTTGCACTCCAGCGACACTCAACGCAACGAGAACATTCGCCAAATATTGGTCGATGGCGATGTGCCGGAGAACCGGATCATTTTTGCCGAACCCAAAGACGATGCGGCCCCAAGTGAAGTTCCCGTGACACTGGACATCGCCCAGTCGCAAGGCGCACGACTGACGTTGCATGCATTCAATACCGGCGGGCACGATTGGTTCCGTTACATCCTTTACCTAGCGGTCGTTCTGTTTGCCTATTCGACTTGCATCAGTTGGTCCTACTATGGTGAACGTTGCTGGGTCCAGCTCTTTGGGGCAAGATCGTCACTGTTCTACAAAGCGCTGTTTCTCGTGTTCACCGTGCTCGGCTCGATTGTCACCCGCGGCAATATCCTGGACTTCAGTGACTTGATGATTCTCGGGATGAGCTTTCCAAACCTGTTGGGCGTGTTCTTGCTCAGCGGTATCGTGAAACGGCGTTTAGATATTTACTGGAAAAAATATCAGAACAACGAATTGGCCAAAGCCGAGTAAGATATTTCGGAAAGCGGAACCCATTCCGCTACTGCCTCCACGCATACGCCGACACCAATCTGCGCTACAAACTTGACGCGTCTTTGCATCATCAACGTCGTTGGCCTGACCCCTGCCCTGCTCCGCCACGCACCTTGCATTGCGGCGGTCGGCAAGACGCAACCTTGGTGCAGCCCGCTGCCCGCTGTCACCTGCACCTCCCAGGCGACCATGTTGACCGGCTTGGCCCCGCGCGAACATGGCATCGTCGGTAACGGCTGGTACTATCGCGACACCCAAGAAATTCGATTCTGGCAGCAAGCCAACACGTTGATACAGGGTGACAAATTCTACGATGGCGTCGAAACGGCCAAGATGTTTTGGTGGTTCAATCAATCCTCGGGAGTTCGCTACAGCGCGACGCCAAAACCGCACTACGGCTGCGACGGTTCCAAAGTCTTTGATGTCCTGGATCACACCGAGTGCCAACTGACCGATCGGCTGGGACCTTTCCCTTTCTTTACCTTTTGGGGTCCCGGTGCCGGACTTTCCTGCAGCCAGTGGATCGCGGATGCCACCGCGCTGGTAATGCGACAAAAACGGCCGCAGCTGACGCTCGCTTATCTCCCACACCTGGACTACGACTTTCAACGCTTCCCCGATCAGGATCCGCTGCGTGTGGCAGAAGTCGATGCATGTGCCCAGCGGATCATCGACGCGGCCGACGAAACCGACACGCAAGTCATCGTCGTCAGCGAATATGGATTGGTTCCCGTCGCGAAGCCCGTGCACATCAACCGAGTCTTACGGCAGGCCGGTTGGCTTGGGGTTCGCGGTGGTCCGTTCGGCGAGATGTTGATGCCGGGTGAATCCGAGGCGTTTGCGGTGGCCGATCATCAACTGGCCCACATCTACGTTCGCGATCCCGCTCGGATCGACGAAGTCCGTTCGCACCTGCAATCCACCCAGGGCATCGATCGAGTCGTCGACCCAGCAGACTTGCAGCTGGATCATCCCCGCAGTGGCGAACTGATCGCATTGGCCGATCCGGATGCCTGGTTCACCTATTACTATTGGACCGACAACGATCTAGCGCCCGACTTTGCTCGCACCGTCGATATCCATCGCAAACCTGGCTACGATCCGTGCGAACTGTTTTTGACCAGCAAGCCGCGAGCGTTGGCGCGCGTGGCACAAAAGAAACTCGGACTTCGCTACAAGATGGACGTGATTCCACTGGACGCCACACTCGTCCGCGGCAGCCACGGTCTGCATCCAAGTGATCCCAATGAGGGACCGTTGGTCATCGGACCGCAAGATCCACCCGCCGACATGCGCGATTTTTCGCGATACGTGCGCGGGCTGCTGTAGCCGCTCGGACAGAGCGTTTACACGCTGGCCAGCGATGTTGCGTTAGACTGATCGCTGGTATCAGCTGAGCGATGGCGGACGATCATCGCTGCTGCGGTCACCGAAAACAGCACCGCAGTTAGCGCGACCAAATAATCGGGTTCACCACCTGCGATGCTGTAACCGCCAACCGAGGCCAATAGACAAGCGACGCCACAGAGCATCCCCTTTTTTGTAGCCGCCACGACGGATCGTTCAAACGGGTTTGGCTCAAGTTCGTTTCCGGTAATTCGCCAAAACTCTACGACGCAGCACACTCCCAGTGCCAAGTGCCAGAGCGTATGGAGAATCGAGATCATCAGTTTGGGAAGCGGTTGCCCCAGGGCCATGTAAGTCCCAACCACGACTGCAACCGGCACCGAACATCCGATCAAACCGACAAATAATCTCATCGCACGTTGTTTGATCGACCACGGTCGCGTTTCATTAATGCGATGACGAATCGACCGATCGACCAGCCAGCACATGAGCAAGGCAATCGACACGATCGAATACATCACCATGGACGAGGCAGAACTCGCGTAGGCGCCGACCACATAAAGTCGCCAGTGACAGATCAATTGCAGAACGCACATCGTCACAATCAATCCGCCCGCATTTTTTCGGTTTCGGTTTGAGTGTGTGCAAGCGAAAAGAAAGCCTGCCACGCTGCCAAAGACTAAACTCAAAAACAGCAGCATTGGATACAGACTTGGCACAAAGTGCATTGTTGCACCGATCAGACAAGCGGCACCGACGCCCGATGCGACGATATCCGTAACGGTTCGATACAGCCGTAGGTGGGACGATTTTGTCATCAAGAAATGTCTCTGGTGTTGATGGCTGCGGGGACGTTGGTTTGTGCGGAAATCCAGTTGGGACG
>JABDKS010001012.1 GCA_013002105.1 Pirellulaceae bacterium
GGTGAAATCAGCAACAATGCGCAGGGGCATTTTCGCAGCAACCGGCTTCCGGTGTTCCCAAAGAACCCCGCGTTGCGACTTTCCCGGTTTTTGGTGACTCGTATGACTAAATCGTGATTGGATCGCAGCACTTCACGAATGATGGCAATGGAAGTCTTGCCACGGAGCAGTTTCCAATGGGCATCGACGCCTTTGTCTCGGATTTTCGTGACCAAAGCTTCTAGTTTTTGCTGCTTCTCTTGTTCGATTAATTCACGCATATGTACGTGATCTTTCAACGTCAGTCGTACCATCCAGGAAAAATCTGGGATAACGTCAACCAGTGTCAGGGACGCTTGGTTGATCTTGGCGATCTCCACCGCTTCATCGACGACCGGATCCGTTTCGAATCGTGTATCGGTCGCGACCAAAATCTTTTTAAATTCGTCCATGCCGTGGGTCCTCCGGTGGAGATTGCAATCCAACATCGCCGCTGCGTTGTCGATACGTGATTAGAGCGACTGGCGAATACGTTGAAAACCGTCGCGGATTTCGCCGCCAACCAATTTCAGCGAATCCCACACATCTTCGCTCGTTTCTTCCACTGCGTCCTTGAGCGGATCAAATCGATGATTCAAAGCATCCAGTTTATCCGCTAAAGCTTGCCACTCCTCCTGCAGTTCCATCTTGCCCAGATGCACCTTCAGTTTCAATTCATCGCGTTCCTGCTTCAGTTCGCTGATCAATGTCTTGACGACTTTGCTCTTTTTCTTGGTCATGATCGATTACTCGCGTGTATTGGGAAACCTGCAGAACCATTCGTGCAAACCGAGACGTGTCGGACAGATCGGCAGACAGATATGACAGTGTGATCGACGATGCATCTGGTGTACCGTCGATGACGGGGAACGCATTTTCCGCGCCGACGTACGATTTGAGCCGGCATGGCAACGCTCAGATCGCGACATGGAGAGTGCGTAGACGCACGTGGATGGTCAGCGTGTGCGGTAACGCTCATGCCCAGCTTCTCATCCGCGGGCGAGGCCAGAGCGACCTGGCTCGATCTTACCGACACAATCGCGCTGACTCACGAAGGCATTTTGGTCATGGATGTGGCCTAGGAGATATCGACAAATAATCTGAACTTGCTCTAGGCGTGCGTTGGCGTCCAAGCTGGCGGGTCGCTGGCAGGAAACGATTCGTCGGATGCTTCATCCACCAGAGCATCGTCATGTTCGTGCCGCTCGTGCAGCACTTGCCAAGAGATCGCTAGCTGGGTCGCCTCCGAAACACGTTGGAGCAATTCGCCGTAATTCTTCGGGGGCGCTTGTTCGCAAAACGGCTTCGCGATTCGATCGTATTGAGCGAATTGCGATGGGGACCCACTTAAATGGGCAGCGCATTGGACCAGACGTTTGCACAGAAAGGCCCAGTGTCGTTCTACGAATGCATCTTTCATCAGAATTCCTTTCGCAGTCTTGAATCCCGCAATCAATGTCCCAACAACAGTGTATTTCGATACCTGCCCACAAGTAAGTGTCCGTAATCATTACTTTCAAATCGTAAGCCAACGTCCCTTTGGAACTGCACCCTCCGTTTCGAACGGTGGGTGCTGCCAAATTGAGTGCAAAAACACCGGCCGAATTGGTAGACCGATCCCCCGCCAGCGGCATGGTCAATCGGGGCCCGCAAATGACCGGGAATGATGTCACAGATCACCAATCAATGCGATTGAACAATGGCACGGCAAATGCGTCAACCTTTGTTGGTCATTCCATTGTCCACTTCCGTTTTACGAGGACACTCGCGCATGGTCGCTATTCGAGCTACCCAACCAGAGTCGGTCGCGCGTGAAATCGATGCGGCTCACGACCACACGGATGTGCCTGCTCAGGCGTCGCAAGGATTCAACGAGAATCAAGTGCTGGCAAAGATGCTTCACGAGATCGGCGACTTGTTGGCCGATCAAGGTGCCATCGCTTTTCGGGTGCAAGCGTATCACAACGCTGCCAACACCCTGTTGGATTTACCGCGACCGGTGCGGGAGGTACTGGAATCCGATGGCACGGCAGGGCTGATTGAGCTGCCCACGATCGGACGGTCGATTGCCCGATTGATCGACCAGTACTTGCATCTGGGACACATTCCCCTGCTGGATCGGTTACAAGGCGACGAGACGGCTGATCGATTATTCGCAACACTGCCGAGCGTGGGTCGCGAGTTAGCACGGCGCATTCACGACCAATTAGAAATTGAAACATTACCTGAACTCTATGCGGCATCGCGGGACGGGCGATTAGCCAAGGTGCCCGGCATGGGGCGCAAACGGGTGCAAGCGGTGCGGGAGTGTTTGGCCGAGCGGATTCGTCATCATCCGGCGCCCGATACGGTCCCGGTTCCAGGAGCGGTGGCGACCGAAATTGGGCAAATCGATCGCTCCGTGGCATTGTCAGAATTGCTGGACGTGGACGAAGAGTATCGCCGCATGGCGGAGCAAGGAAAGTTGCCCAAAATTGCGCCGCGCAAATTTAATCCCAGCGGTGTTGCTTGGCTGCCGATTCTGCATACGCATCGTGATGAACATCACTACACGGCGATGTATTCCAATACCGCGCGCGCGCACGAGCTGAACACGATCAAGGATTGGGTGATCATCTACCGCGACGATCCGAAGTCGCACGGACACTGGACAGTGATCACGTCGCAGTTCGGCAAACTGCACGGCTGCCGAATCGTGCGCGGCCGCGAGGACGAGTGTCTGGAGTACTACACGCACCGAAACTAGTCGCGGTATCTTAGAACCGATTTCCACAGGCCAATGCTGCGGGGGTGGCCGATAGGAACCGACCTCATCAAGCTCACCAGTCGCTTGCTACGAGACAATGTCATCAACAGTGGCGTCTTTTGCTGACGCGTCTGGATGAATTCCGTTTTCGATCATGGCCATCCGTTCCTGATGATCGCAGTAACGCTTATAGATCTCGCTGGCAGCACCCAGGACAATGAACGACAGCGGAATCAGCACCCAAACCAACGCGGGATTCAAGAAAAAGGCTTGCCAATTCATCACGTTTCCACGAGCAGAAGGATGTTAACACAGCAATTACAACGTCACATTTGACCACGCGTCTGAGATCTTGGCAACAATTTTTGCGAACCACATCGAGGCAGTGTCCACATTGAGGCAGTGTGTTGTGAGGCAATGAATGATCTAACGAAGTGCAAATGTTTCAAATGAATGACTGCGAAAAAAAAACACCTCGTAAGACCGACGGTCTTACGAGGTGCTGTGGATCGCAGCGGAGGACACGGGACTCGAACCCGCAACCGGTTGCCCGGCAACTGATTTCGAATCAGTCTGCTAGCCAATTCGCATATCCTCCGGGCGAATGGTTTCCATGTTGGCTTGCTGGTCGCCATACGTCAAGGTAGACGTTTTTTCAGACAAGACGCACAACTCGTAGGACGCATCGTGACGCGGCGGGGTTCGCCGTGACGAGGGGCGTCCAACGCGATTGGTAATCAGTGTTTGTGCTCGGTGGTGAAGTTGTATTCTTTGAGCCACTTTTCCCATTTGTGGGCTTCGTCATGAGTATCCAGTTTCAACTCGTGCCACTTGGGGCATCGGTATTTCAAATCGATGTGCCCGTTGTGCTGCTCCTTTTTGACTTCGCAGCCAAGCTTTTTGAGCGTCTTGGCGATCGTTTCGGATTTCTTGGTGTCGTGGATATGTTTGGCTTTCCAATCCTTCAACTGGTATCGGACGATCTCGTCGGCCGATGCCAAAGCAGGCAAGGTGGCGATGGCGACAAACAGAGCAAACATTCGGAACATAGAGGGGCCTTTAGAAAGGGAATTTAAGTGCGTCATTGGTATACGATCTCGCACCAAGACGTCAAGGTTTTTTCGGGTGGCAATCGCCGCAAGGTGTGCAAAATCCCGGGCAATCGAGTATTCGCGGGCAATCGAGCGAAAATGAATTTACAGCGTCACCCATCCGGGGCGGCTCGGTTTGGAGCCTTTACGGCGGTGGGCGCGAACCAGCGAGGGCATGTACAGGACTTGATGGACCACGGCGATCAGCGAGTTGGGGTCGATCGGTTTGAACAGGCACCGTGTCGCCTGCTCCATCGCTTCGGCTTTTTTTTCTAGCCCCGCCCAACGGCTTTCGGCGATCAGGACTGCCGGCAAGTCGCGGCAATCGTCGCGCGACCGCATTTGATCGAGTGTTTCGAGCGCCAAACCTGCATCGTCGGCAACGTCCCAGACCACCAGGTCTTGCGGGCCCATATCGAGCGCCTCAACGGCGGCATCGGCGGTTCGAGCACAGATGCAGCCGTAGCCTTGATAGTCCAAAACGCCGGCCAGCGCGATCAGCGACAGCGGACTCGGATCGACAACCACGATCGACGCTTGCTTGCGCTGATCGGAGTGGTTGTCTGGATGGGCGGAATCGATCTTTTTCATGGTCGGCCGAGAACCAAGGGGGACGCCGAAGATGCGGGTGGTTGTGTTGGTCAGGGATCTGCCCTGGATGGTCAAAAGGTACGGATACGGCCCGGTTACGGCAAGATCGCTCGTGGTTGCGTGTTTTGCCTCCTGAACGGACAATTCGCCGTTTCAATGGATGCTCGCCGAAACTGATTTGCAATCAACCCATGAATCAAACACCCAGCAGCGACGACTTAAAAGATCCCCGAGTCGCACGTCGAGAAAAACTACGCCAATTGGTCGAGCGCGGCATCGATCCGTGGGGCCAGCGGTTTGACGATCGAGATTTGGTCGCCCAGTGTCGCCAGCGGGCCTCCGAAATCAAGTTCGTCAAGCAAGATGGCAGCGAGGTCGAACTGCCCGATTTCGAAGATGAGAATCTGGACTATCGTCAGTGGAAATCTGACAACGGACCCGGTGGCGAGCAGGGGCCAACGGTCCGGATCTCGGGCCGGATCATGCTGTCACGTGACAAAGGAAAATTGATCTTTGTGACGCTGCGTGATTGGACCGGCGACATCCAGATTTTCATTGGGATGAAACAGGTTGGCGAAGACGATTTTGCGTTGGCAAAGCTTTTTGACATCGGTGACTTGATTGGCGCAGAAGGTCGGTTGGGACGCACCAATACCGGCGAGTTGACGGTGTTTGCTGAAAAACTGTTCTTCCACACCAAGATGCTGGAAGTTCCGCCTGAGAAGCACGCTGGTTTGACCGACCCAGAATTGCGTCAACGAATGCGTTACGCCGATTTGGCATTCAACGACGGTCCCATGAAAACGTTCCTGGACCGGACCAAGATCGTCAAATCGATCCGCAGAACGTTAGACGAGGACGGTTTTTGCGAAGTCGAAGGTCCGACGCTGCACACCATCCCCGGTGGCGCGGCGGCCCGCCCATTCGAAACGCATCACAACGCATTGGACATGAAATTAACGATGCGAATCGCGCTGGAACTGCATCTGAAACGATTGATGGTCGGCGGCATGGAACGTGTCTATGAATTAGGTCGGGTCTATCGCAACGAAGGGTTGAGCCCGCGACATAATCCCGAATTCACGATGCTGGAAGTCTATCAGGCATACGGTGATTACGAATCGATGATGGAGTTGACCGAGCGTTTGATTTGCAATGCAATCGAAGCGACCGGTGGAAATTACCAGCGCGAATTTGCAGGCAACATGGTTGATTTTACGCCGCCGTTTAAACGCGAAACCTATGCGAACCTGTTTCAAAGTGCGACCGGCGTTGACCCAAGTGATGACGCAGCGGTCTCTGCGTTGGCCGGCAAATTGGGATTGGAAACCGATGGCAAGCACTTGGACGTGGTTCGCAACGAGATCTTCGAGGAGAAAGTCGAAGACACGCTGTCGGGCCCGATCTTTGTCATCGACTATCCCGCTAGCATTTGTCCGTTGACCAAACGCAAACGTGACAATCCAGAGATCGCTGAACGTTTCGAGCTATTCATTTTGGGAATGGAATTGGCCAATGCGTATACGGAATTGAACGATCCCGATTTACAGCAAAAGTTGTTCGAAACCCAGTTGGAAGGCCTCGAGGACGAAGATTCGATGGCCAATATGGATCACGATTTCGTTCGCGCGTTGCAACACGCGATGCCGCCGGCGGGCGGTCTGGGGATCGGAATCGATCGATTGGTGATGCTGTTGACCAGTCAAAAATCGATCCGCGACGTGATCTTGTTCCCCGTTTTGCGGCCGCAGTCGTGACCCAGGGGGGCTGCGGCGGAAGGATCTGCACACGGCCCGCGGCATTTTGAGGGGGAGGGATCTCTGGGCGAGGGATCTTTGGGCGAGGGATCTCAACGTAATGGATTGCCAGCGTTTACGGCGTGATTGCCGTTTACGCTGCTCGCGTGGTTTCCCTAGACTCCGACCGTTGATGAGTCACTGGAAGTCTGGCTGAAGGAACGGCTATGTATCGTTGGTTACTTTGTTTTCGCTACTTGCGCACCCGCTACATCGCGTTGGCATCGATCATTAGCGTGACTTTGGGCGTCGCGACGCTGATAGTCGTCAACAGTGTGATGGCTGGGTTCTCGGCCGAGATGCACGAGCGACTGCACGGTTTGGCGTCGGACCTGATGATTGATTGCCACGCCAGTGGCGGGATGCCGGATCCAGAAGCCCATTTGCGCGAGATCGAGAAAGTCTGTGGCGATCAGATCGCCGGAGCATCGGTCAGCGTCAATGTTCCCAGCATGCTGGGGATCCAATTCAACGGTCAGCAGATCGCTCGACACGTGCAACTGATCGGGTTGGACGCCAAAACGTATGACAAGGTCAGCGATTTTGGCAAATACCTGTTGCATCCCGATAACCAAACCGACGCCAGTTTTGATTTGCGCGAAGGCGGTTTTGCGCCTGATCGCGAGGGATTTCCCGAGTCGGGTTGGGCCTATCGTCGACATCGTGCGGCTTACGAAAAAGCGATCGAAGAAGAACGAGCCCGCATCGAGGCAATGACAAAGCCTGCGGCAGAATCCGCAACGACCACCGGTGACGGACCATCGTTCGGAGGCACTTTCTCGCCGGAATTACTATCTGATGGCGGTGGCGAAGCGCCCAAGGAATTGGACGTTGCGACCGAGCAATTTCCCGGCATCATTTTGGGAATCGCGACCTGCAGCACCAAAGTTCGTGACGCGGAAAACAACGTCCGCGACCACTACTACTGCCGTCCAGGCGACGACGTTCGGATGATGTTCCCCAATGCGTCAGACAATGCCAAAGTCGTCAACCAAAAATTCACTGTCGTCGATTTGTACGAATCGGGAATGAGCGAGTACGACAGCTCGTTTGCTTTTTGCCGACTTGATCAAATGCAGCAATTTCGCGGCATGATTGATCCGGCCACTGGTGTACGCAGTGTGACGACAATCCAACTGAAACTGGTCGAAGGAGCCGATTTGAATGCCGTGCGTGATGCACTGCGTCGCCGCTTTCCGCCGGAAATGTACGCCTACAACATCCAAACCTGGCGTGACATGCAGGGCCCATTGCTGGCGGCGGTCCGTTTGGAAACAACCATCCTGAACATCCTGTTGTTCCTGATCATTGCGGTTGCCGGATTCGGAATCCTAGCAACGTTCTTTATGATCGTTGTCGAAAAAACACGCGACATCGGAACCCTGAAAGCATTGGGGGCTTCCGGCAAAGGTGTGATGAGCATCTTTTTGACCTACGGGTTGTTACTTGGATTCGTCGGCAGCGGCGCGGGACTGGTCGGTGGGCTGCTGTTCGTCGGCAACATCAATTCCATCGCGGGCGTCATCGAAACCATCACTGGTCAGGAAGTTTTTGATCCGACGGTTTACTACTTCAACGAGATTCCCACCATCATTCATCCGTTTACGCTCTGTTGGGTGATGATTGGCGCGATGGGGATCGCCGTTTTGGCAAGCGTCTTACCGGCTCTGCGTGCCGCACGGATGCATCCGGTCCAAGCGTTGCGATTTGAATAGAAACCCGTCGGTCAACTTGCGCGGAAAACGTTGGCTGACCAGATCGACCATTTGTCGGCCACACTGTCATTGGCAAACCCCTTGCGGACAAGAGAATCATGGAAAATCAATTCGTGCTCCAAGCCTTCGGTGTTCGCAAGAGCTACCACAAAAACAAGATCGAAGTTCCCGTTTTGCGGGGTGTTGACCTGAATATCCAAGCCAGTTGCGTGACCGCATTGGTCGGTCGTAGCGGTAGCGGCAAAAGCACGTTAATGCACTTGCTGGCGACCCTGGACACGCCGGACGAAGGCGAAATTTTTTACCGCGGCAAACGTCTGGACAATGCCAGTCGGGCCGAACGCGATGCGTATCGCAATCGCGACATCGGCATTATCTTTCAGTTCTACCACCTCTTGCCCGAACTGACGGCGTTGGAGAACGTGTTGGCTCCGTCGATGATCAGCCAAACGGCCTGGAGCTATTTCAAAAATCGCAAAGAGACACGACGTCGAGCCGAAGCGATGCTGGATCGTGTGGGGTTGCTGCATCGGGCAACTCACAAACCCTGTGAAATGAGTGGCGGCGAAATGCAGCGTGCCGCGATCGCCCGAGCATTGATGACCGATCCGTCCGTGTTGTTAGCCGATGAACCCACCGGCAACTTGGATACCGAGACAGGCCGAGATATTCTGAAACTCTTATCCGAACTCAACGGCGACGATGGTCTGACGATTGTGATGATCACGCATGACGACTCGATCGCCGAAGGTGCCGATATCTGCTACCGAATGCAGGATGGCACGTTAGAGTCGTCCGAATCAGCGTTGCAAGTCGCGTAGGATCGCAATCGTCGGCGGTTATTCGTCAGTCTTTTCGTCTTCGCTGTCGTCGTCACTCGAATCACCGGACATTCTGGCTACTAATCGAGCACGGATGCGGTTGCCGTGTTCTTGCGGGTCGCCGGAGGTTTTGTAGAGTTCGATTGCTTGCTCGGGGTCGCCAAGCTTTTCGGCGGCGCGAGCCAAATTGTAACGCGCTGCGGCTTCCCAAAACGATCGCTGACTCTCGTCCAGAACACGCTGGCGTAACCAGTTGCTGGCAGTTTCGATGCGGCCATCGTCAAATTGCACCAGGCTGAGCCAATAGGATGCGGTCCGCTTTCCCATTCGCATCATCACTTGAACTTGCGCGACCTGCTGTCGGTACTGTTCGGCAGTCAGGCCCAATTCGCGACGAAAGTACTTTTTTTGCAAATCAACATCGATCGCTAAATCTTTAATTTCAAATTCGGGTGCTCGTTGGGCCATGTAAAGCGTTCGTGCGCCTTTGATGTTTTCGTTTTCGACGTCCGCGAACTGACCGTGCAAATGTTGCCAGCGGGCTTTGGCCAGTTGCCGCGACGTTGTGTCGTCACCCTCCATGATCGCCCACTTGGTGTAGTACCAAACCGCAAACATTGGGTCGAGTTCGGCCTGTTTCTCCATGGCTTGACTGTAGTATTCAGCCAGCAACGGGACTTTCCAAATTCTGACACCAGCGATACCGGTTGCGCTGTCCCACGACTTCGCTTCGGCATCAACGTCGGCAAACGTAGTCATTCGCCGCTCACCGGTGAGCCCGCTTTGCAGTTGTTTCATCCGCGGGCTGATCGCTTCGGGCAAGACGTTCAGCAATGCGATGCACTGCTGAATGTTGTCCTTGCCGATCGGATACGTAAACTCGTCAAACCCGGGAACCCCCAGGCGTCGTGTCACCGCGGCGTCCCGGCGAGCCTGCGTCAGCGTTGCGATGCCTACCATCTTGGGACCGGGTACAAAGATCCCAAGGTCCGGTTCGAACAAGTAGACTTCGTCGCCAATCAAGATGCCGACGCACCAAGGCGTTAGTTCACCGGTTTGAGTTGATTGCGTGGCCAAGACGGCGGCCGGGATGGATGCTTGCCGGCACAATTGCGTGAACACACCGCTGCGCTGTAACGCATCGCCGGTGCCTCGCGTGAGCGTCTCGTAGTCGCTTTGTCTGTAACCCGCTCCGTTAATGACCAGTCCGAATGGCATGTTCGGACTTGGCGGCGCAGGTGTCTTCAACTCGAGTGGTTCGAACGCGACGTTGCGAACGGTCCAGTCGAACAGTCGACAGGCGGTTCGTAGTTTGCGGCTTTGTTCGTCATCGAGTTCGGCGTCTTTTTGCGCAAGCCAATCTTTCAGCAAGTCATCGTCGTTCAATTCCGAGTCGACCCACTGCACGATTTGCTGGTACAGGTAACAGCCACGCAGATGATTGACGTCGGATGCAACGAACCGTTCCTTTTTGATCCGCTGCTCGATCGCATCGGTTGTCAGGACATCGTCGATTGTTTTGATCAACGTGGTGACATCCGACGAGTCAATATTGTCGCCCTGCTCCAGACGCCATTGATTCAGGTGATAGACAATTTGCCGTTCCGCTTTCTCGCGATTCAATTCGACCAACTCACTGAGTAATCGAAACGCGTCGCCGATGTGATCCTGTTTGCTTTCGGATTGCAAACGTTGTTGGCGGCGTGATTGAATCTCGCGAACAACGGACGTGTCGTCACTGCAGCCGGTCACTACCAACGACGCGAATACAAAATAGGCAACAAAGCAGCGGAATGGTTTCATCGAACGGTAGCGATCACGGTGGTGACGCGGAATATTGGAGATGGGTAAGTGCAATGTCAAAATCAAGTCAGTGCAAACAAGATGAAGGCAGTCGGACCGTCCAGGTTAGTTCCCCGGGGATCGAACGGCGCGTGCCATGGGTGGTCATGGTGATTTGGATCGGAGCAATGTCGGCTGGCAGGGTTGCGGCCAACATCGCTTCGACGCTGAACTTCATTGGCTGTGCATCATTGGATGTGCATCACTAGCTGTGCGTCACTGATCAGCAACTTTGTTGTCGCTTTCGGTCCCCCATTGGGCGTCCCGTTCATGGCAAAGTTGAAGGACGGTGCGTCGGAGTTTCAGCAATCGATCGATCGTTGATTCGAATTCCGCCAAGGGGATCATGTTGGCCCCGTCACTTGGCGACGACTCCGGCGTTGGATGGGTCTCGAAAAACAACGCGTCGGTACCGATTGCTACGGCGGCCCGGGCCAAAGGTTCGACCATTTCTCGGTTTCCGCCGGTCGCACCACCCAAACCGCCCGGTCGCTGCACGCTGTGGGTCGCGTCGAACACAACGGGAACGCCCAAAGAACGCATGATTGGCAGGGATTGCATGTCGTTGACCAAGCGGCCGTATCCAAAAAAGGTGCCTCGTTCGCACAGCATCACACCGCCGTCGCCGCTGCCCTGAACTTTGTCCACGACGTACCGCATGTCTTCGGGCGACATAAATTGGCCCTTTTTGACGTTGACCGGTCGACCGGTTCGCGCCGCCGCGACCAGCAAATCGGTCTGCCGAGCCAAAAAAGCCGGGATCTGCAGCAATGTGCAAACTTCCGCCACCGCGTCGGCCTGTTCGGGTAGGTGCAAATCGGTGGTCGTCGGCAGCCCCGTTTGCTGTGCGAGTTCAGCCAGCATTTTCAAGCCCGCTTCGAGGCCGGGGCCACGTTGCGCGTTCAAACTGGTCCGGTTGGCTTTGTCAAAAGATGCTTTGAAAACGACGTTTACATCGTCCCGCTGATTGATGCGGACCAGGGTTTCGCCAATTTCTGCAGCGATCTCGCGGGATTGCAGTACGCAAGGGCCGGCGATCAGTAGCAAGGGTTGTCCGGGACCACATTGGTACGGACCAACAGGGACGGTCGTTGTGTTGGATTGAGCCATGTCCGCAATCTTCGAGGATTCGCCGCGAAATGACAATCACCGGCCTGGATGGGCGACCAGAGGCGACAAATGTCAATTGGGTCGTTGGGACGCTAATTTCCCACGCGATTGGCCGCTGGCGGCAGCAGCAAATGAACGCGACCGGGTAAAGTTTCGATTTTTAGCGGCAAGCGGCCGACGTAATCACCGTCCAATTGATACGGAATACGGACATCGGAGCTGATTTCGATCCGTTGCGCTTTTCGGCGAATGACATCTTTGAATCGAACATGTCGTCCTCTGGCGATGCCCAAAATGTATCGTGCAGCGCTGACAAGTGATCCTTTCTCAAATGCAATCACGTCCAGTTGTCCGTCATTGCCGATCGCTCCGGGTTCGACACCCAGTCCCCCACCATAACGAGGCAGGTTAAACGCCATCGCCCAGCGGCAGGAGATGCTGCGACAGGAGTTGCTCTGCGCCGGACCGTCGTCTTGGATGTCAATCGTGATGACCGGAAACTTGTACCGCCCAATGGCACGCAATATCGGTCGCGCGTAGCTAAAGCGACTGATGTGCCCGCTGCGTTTCAGATGTAACGCACGGACAACTTCGGCGTCGAAGCCGCACGACGCCATCACCAAAAAGAGCTGTCCGTTGGCACGTCCGGCATCCAACCGATAGCTGGCACCTTGAGTAATCGTTTGGTGAACCTGCGTGGCCATCGGGGTATGGCCAAAGTACCTGGCCAGCAGATTCTCGGTCCCAAATGGCATGGGAACCAGGGGTACGCTGGGCGACACGTTGTCGGCGACCAGGGCCAAGGTTCCGTCGCCACCGGCCGCAACGACCACAGGTGGTGCGCGGTGTTCGCTTTGAGCGCGGGCCAAGCGTTGTTTCAGTTCGCCGATTGCGGTGGTCGACACGGTTGCGATCCCAGCGCTTTCGAGTTGCTCCAGTAGCAGCGGCAACTGCTCGCGGTTTGCCCCGCTGCCCGCTTTAGGACTCGATACGACGATGACTTGGTCGACTTGTCGCGTCGACGTCCCCGAGGCAACTCCGGTTGAATCGGTCGTTTCACCGGCCCGCGAGTCATGGGGGCTCGCTGGATTCGGATCACTGTCTGATTTCGAATCAACCATTGGGATTTCGACGGGCGGGTACTTCGGCAGGTGGGTAGTTCGGCTGGTGAGGATTTCGGCGGGTGGAGATTTCGGCGGGGCAAAATGAAACATGGCATCGGATCGTTGGTCACGTCGGCACGGCAAATCATACCCACCTGCGTGTTTCACGGCGGGATGCTATCGCGTGAGAGCCCGTTTTTGAACGATCGATCGCGGAATTGTCCAAAGATCCCGTAATGCTTCGTAAATCCCCGCTTGATACGCGTGAATCCGCCTTGTGTCCGCCAGCATTGGATTGGTAGTTACCCAAGAAGTGCCTTGTCGTGAATCCCTCACCGCTGCGCACTTTACGAACTTGGTCCAGCGCTCCGGCAACCCTTTCGAACATGATTGATCGCTCTTACACATCGTCGCCGCACGAAAATCGAAGCTATCGGGTATCCCGACTGCTGGGATCACGATTGGCGATATTGTTGTTGGCTTGCCTCAGCTGGGCGCTGGCATCGTCGCCCACGGCGGCTCAATTTGGCGGTGGTGGTTTTGGCGGCGGCGGTGGCGGCGGCGCGGGGCCGAACATGCCAGGGCCCGACACCAAACCAAAGTTTCGCGACCACATTCACGCTCAAGATGGCATCGCGATGCGGCGTGAGAAAGGCGACGCGGTTGTGTTGTCCGTGCAAATCAGTGGCAACAAAAACATCAGCACGCACGCGATTACGCAGCAATTGCAAACTCGTAAGGGGCGGTTCTACGAGTACGAAACGGTCCTCGGTGACGTCCGTCGACTCAATGACATGGGCTCATTCGATCACGTCACCTTTCGAACCAAAGAGTATCCAAAACAAAACGGTGTCGCGGTCGCGTTCGTGGTGCACGAACGGGCGATGATCAAACAGGTCAACTTTCACGGCAACCACGGACTAAACGATCGTGAACTGCGCGGCCGCGCAGGGCTGAATCCAAACGATCCTCTGAGTGAGTTCACGATCGAGTCGGCACGTCGAAGAATGGTCGACTACTACCACGAAGAGGGGTTCAACCAAGCCACCATCACACTGGCCGGTGGCAAAGAAATTCAGCCGGGAACCGTGGTGTTTCGGATCAATGAAGGTCCCAAAGAACGGATTTGGGACATCAACGTCGAAGGCAACACGATCCTGACCGAAGCCCGGCTGAAAAAGATTATCAAGAGTCGAGGTCCCGCAGTCGGAGTGCTACGGCACTTGGGAAACACCGCCGACCTGAGCCGCATCGATGCCGATGTCGATGTCTTGGCGTCGACTTATCACAACCTCGGATACCTGACGGCGACCGTGGGACGACGAATCCAGTACGACGAATCGGGCAAATGGATGACCGTCACCTTTGTCGTCAACGAAGGCCCCCGATTCAAAATCAACAGTATCCAGATCGAGGGAAACAAATTCGTCACCGAGCAATCACTACGTCAACGCTTGGAGTTGAAATCAGGAGACACGTTCGATGGTACGCAGATGCGTAAGGACGTCGGAGAATTGGTTTATGGCTACGGCGAACTGGGGTTCATCTACGCCGAAGTCAATCCGCAGACCGTGATGCGTGACGAAAACAACGTGGTCGATCTGATTTACAAGATTGAGGAAGGCGATCGCTGGAAGATCGGCGAAATCCGCGTCAACATCGAAGGCGAGCCTCACTTGATGCGTGAGTCGACGATGTTGAACTTGGTCGATCTGCGCGAAGGCGATTTTATTGATCGACGTGCGCTGGAAGTCGGCCGACGTCGATTGCAAGGTTCGAATCTGTTGGAGGTCAATCCACAAATTGCGAACCCGCCGGACATTATCGTTGAACCGGTTGATGAGGGTCCGTAGACCTATCGAGTATCGCATGGACTTTCCCGCTTACGACTTTTCGACCAATACCGACCGAATGACAAATCGCAACCGCACCGCATCGAACCGCGAAACGCACCGAATAGAGAAATCTAGCGGACGATTCTTCGTCGCGACGCTGGCGTGTGTCGGTTGTATGACGGCGCTGGTCGGCTGCGCGCAAATTTCGACACCGCCATCGCTGGGTGATTGGATGCGGGGCCCACAGTACGCCAATGCCCCCGATGATTCGTTGCTCTA
Organism: Pirellulaceae bacterium; assembly: GCA_013002105.1. The sequence goes on from JABDKS010001012.1 coordinate 14,948, forward strand.
TCCGGCACCGACTCAGGCGTCGGTATCCGCAACATTGGAATCGTCCGCCGTCCATTTAGATGGTTCGGTTCCCGCTGATACGGGCAGCGATTTCCCCAGCTTCGAGAGTTCGTTGATCGGTACCAATGCCGTGATGGACACGTCCGGCCGGTATGTTGCCCGACAATATCCCCAGAACAGCCCGCCACAAAGTAATTACAGCGTCCAAGGCGGATTGCAAGGTTCGGTCGCGCCTCCGTCCCAGTTTCAGTACACTCCGTCGCAAGGTCCACCGCTACCACCGGGTACGCCAATCGTTTCACCACCCGCTCCGGTACCCAATCAACCCAACAATTACCAGCAGCCACAGCAATATCAGTCGTATCCGCCGCCACAACAACAGCGTTACTCCAGTCAGCAGCAGGCGATGAACCCGTACGCGGGCCAGCAAGGTGGCGTGCAATACACACCCAACATGACGCCTTTCTCGCCCAACGCGATTGACGCACTTGGACCACCCGATGGTGGCAACGGGACCGCTTATCCGCCCCAGGGATACGAGCCGCTGTACACGCCGACGCTGCGCGAAGCTGATTTGATTATCAATGGGTTTCCGGCACGCACCGGGCGAATCATGTTTGGTGGTGCGGTGAACAGTGACGCCGGCGTGACCGGACAAGTCACGATCGACGAACGAAATTTTGACATTCGACGTTGGCCTCGATCGTTCCAGCAACTTTTTGCAGGGCAAGCGTTCCGCGGTGCCGGCGAGACGTTCCGTGTCGAAGCCGCCCCGGGCAGCGATTTTGACCGATACACGATCCAATGGGCGACTCCGAACCTGTTCAATTATCTACCGTTCAGTTTCTCAGTCAGCGGATTTTTGTTTGATCGTCGATTCAACGATTGGGACGAGCAACGAAAAGGTGGCCGTGTCAGCCTTGGCTACCGAATCACGCCCGATTTGTCGCTCAGCGTCGGTGTCAGCGGTCAGAACGTCAAAGTCAAGAACCCTCGTAACCTGCTGTCACCCAAGTTGAATGATGTTCTGGGAAACAACGAACTTTATACCGGCCAGGTTTCGCTGAAACACGACACACGAAACAGTCCGATTCAGGCAAGTCGCGGTCATTACTTTGAATTCAGCTTCGAAGAAGCCTTTGGCGATTTTGACTACGCCCGTTTCGAGATGGAATTTCGCCAGTACTGGTTGTTGGCCGAGCGGGTGGATGGCTCGGGAAAACAAACTCTGTCTTATTCGACGCAACTTGGTTTCAGCGGTGACGAAACACCGATCTTCGAGAACTTTTTTGCCGGCGGTTACGCAACGATCCGTGGTTTTGATTTCCGTGGTGCCAGCCCGGTCGTCAATGGGATCGAAACGGGCGGCCGATTTCAGTGGCTCAACAGTGTCGAGTACATGTTTCCGATCACCGCCGATGACGCATTCCGAGGTGTCGCGTTTGTGGACTTCGGGACAGTCGAAGAAGACATTGAAATCAATTCGGACAATTTTCGCGTCGCGCCGGGTGTTGGTTTCCGAGTTGCCATCCCCGCCCTGGGCCCTGCCCCACTGGCGTTTGACTTTGCATTCCCCGTTGCCAAAGCCGATACCGACGACGAGCGATTGTTCAGTTTTTACATGAGCCTGATTCGCTAGCGCATTTTTACTTAATACGTGGGATCAATCGTAGTCCAGGACCTGTCCTGGCACAGCTGCGCCAGGACAGATCCTGGCCTACGAGAAAACTAAAATTGCGCCAACGCACGTCTATCGTGGAGGCGGGCAGATCGTAAGCCAGGGCATATCCTGACATCGTCCCACCGGCAGGGGTTCTGCCCGACATGAGATTGAACAGAGCACCATCGCCCGGCCAGTTGTCTGCCTATTGCCTGTCATCTGACCAGCCATCCGGCTACGAGCGGCGATGAATCCAGTCGTGGCTGGTCGCACGGTAGACGGTATCACGTCCCATTTGCTCGGTCAGTTGATCGACCACGCGATCGACCTGCTTTTCCGATGTCTCGGCCTTTTGCAAATCAAAGAGTGATAACTGCTGGGGTTGGTCACGCTCGGTCAGCGAGCCGGCCGAAACGCCGATCAGACGCACCGGTCGTGGGTGGCGATTCCGCATTTCGCCCAGCAATTCCAGAGCGACCTGCATGATCTGAGACGTGCTGTTGGTCGCCATGGACAGCGTCTGGGATCGGGTGAACGTGCGGAAATCCTCCAGGCGATATTTCAGCGTGACCGTCTTGGACAATCGATGACTGTTGCGTACCCGCCGGGCGACCTGTTCACACAAAAAGCTGACGACCGCTGTGAGCATGTTGATGTCGGACATGTCGGCGTGAAACGTGCGTTCGTGACTGATCTGTTTGGCGGTGTGATCGGGAACGACGCCGCGTGGGTCGATGCCGTTGGCCAAATTCCACAAGTGTTCGCCCCATTTGCCAAACTTGCTCCGCAAATGATCGACGCTTTGCAGGCGAATGTCCCGGACGAAATGCAGCCCAAGTCGTTCGAGTCGTTGTTGTCCAACCCGACCGACGCCCCACAGTTTGCCAATCGGTAACGGATCAAGAAAATCGATCACTCCGTCGTTGGCCACCTGGACAAAGCCGTTGGGTTTGTCGAAGTCGCTGGCAATTTTGGCGACAAATTTTAGCGGCGCGATACCAACACTGGCTGTCAGGTTCAATTCGGTGGCAATCGCATCCTTGATCGCATGACCGATTGTCACCGCGTCGCCATGCAGTCGCAGTGAACCGCTGACGTCCAAGAACGCTTCGTCCAGCGATAGCGGTTGGACAATCGGTGTGTAGCGGTGAAAGATTTCTCGAACTTGGCGGCCCACGGCAGCATAGTGTTCGATTCGGCCGCGAACAAAAATCGCGTGGGGACAAAGCTGCGCCGCACGACGACCGGGCATCGCGCTATGGATCCCGTACTTACGGGCTTCGTAACTGGCCGCCGCCACCACGCCGCGACCGGTCGCACTACCACCGACAACGACAGCCTGTCCTCTGAGCTCCGGTTGATCGCGCTGTTCGATCGAAGCGTAGAAAGCGTCCATGTCGATGTGCAAGATCATGTCAGCAGTAGATCACAGACTTGGTCCACATTCGACAGGTCGGGCAAGATCGCCATGGGGGATTCGGTCTGCAGGTCCGCGTGGTTGTCACCACCCGTGCAAACCGCGAGCACGCGTGCGCCGATCGCGTGACCACAACGGACATCCGCGGTGGTATCTCCGATCACGATCACATTGTGCAGCGACTGCGTTCCGTGGCGATCTTGAATGATCGTCGCGGTTCGACGTGCCAGATCGTCGCGATGCGAATCGAATTCGCCGCCGCTGATCCACTGCACATAGGGCAGCAGATCAAAATGCGCCAGTTTGTGCTCGCCGGTTTGCTGCAGATTCCCCGTCATGACGCAAATGCGCACCCTCGGTTCGTCATGCAGTTTCGCCAACAAGTCGCGAACTCCTGGCAAAACTGTTCCGCCCCTTTGACGCAGCACATTGGGAAAAACCGAGACATAACGCTGCTGCAAACGACGGACATTCTCCGCGGTTTCGGGCAGATCGTTGATCGTCAGAAGTTGCGCCAGCAACGATCGATCGGTTCTACCTGCAAAGGAGACATTGATCGATGGTTCTGGCAGCGAAAATTCTTCGGTCAGCGCCTGCTCAAAAGCACCGGCTCCGCCCTGGTTGGTCAGTAACAGCGTGCCGTCGATATCAAAGAGCAGAGTTCGCATAAAACAAAGGCTAATCGTTTCCGTGTCAGGCCGCTACGGACGTTCCAGTCAGCAGTATTCTGCTGGGTTTTACTCAGCCGATCGGCTCCCTGTCGGCACGGCGGATTTGGCTGGGCCGTTGCCCAATATCGGCGGGATCATCGATCGATGGCGATCCGCCTGATCGACACTGGTTGCCGCCTGGTTACGCTGTAGTAGGTTGATAGCGTCCCGATTGTCCGCCGTGTTACCGAGACCGCATCGACCCCACGCAAATTTCGCGATTGACCCTTTGGCCTGCCCCAAAGAAATATGACCACTGCACAAGCACCTCCTTTGAACGATTCCGCATCCCAGGTCGACAAAAGCAATTCGCGTGTTCGCGAAATGTTTCGGCAGATCGCGCCTCGGTATGATGCGATGAATCATTTGTTGTCGATGAACATCGATCGCTATTGGCGATGGCGAGCGGTGCGACGACTAAATATGAAGGCGGGGACGCCCATTCTTGATACGTGTACTGGAACCGGTGACTTGGCATTGGCGATCGCGCGCAAGGCCCCTGAGAAAGTCGATGTGATCGGAAGCGATTTTTGCCATGCGATGTTGACGATCGCACGCGACAAGCGTCCCCGCGCCCAGTCGGACGATAGCAGCGATCAGTCGGACATTAGCAGTGATCAGTCGGACGATAGCAGCAATCAGTCACGCGATAGCGGCGAATCGGCTGCCCGCGTTTCTTTTTTAGAAGCCGACTCACAACAGCTACCCTTTGCCGACAACCAGTTTCAGTGTGTTACCGTTGCGTTTGGTTTGCGAAACGTGGCCGACACCGATCGCGGACTTGCCGAGATGACGCGCGTCTGCACGCCGGGCGGACAGGTGATGGTGCTGGAATTTTCGCAACCGCGGATGATCGGTTTGCGTCAGGTCTATGGATTCTACTTTCGCAACATCTTGCCGCGGATCGGCCAGTGGTTCGCCCGAAATGACAAAGCGGCGTACAAGTATTTGCCCGAATCGGTCGGGCAGTTTCCCGATGGTCAAGAACTTGCCGATCGAATGACGGCGATCGGTTTGACCAACGTACGTTTCACTCCGATGACATTCGGCGTGGCAACGATTTACGAAGGGTTCAAACCATCTGATACGCAGCACGCAGGTCAGCAGCACGCAGATCAGCAGCACTCAAATCAGCAGCATGCAGATCAGCGGGGCGACGGATGAGCGGTGACGGTCAGAATCGAATCGTGGTGGCGGTCACGGGTGCCAGCGGCGCCATCTATGCAATCCGGTTATTGAATATTCTGTGTCGCACCGAGTTGGAGGTTCACCTGACAATCAGCCCGAGCGGTGCAGCGGTGATCGGCGAAGAAACGGGGCTGGCGATCGATGTTCGCAAGCCGGATTTAGCGGCGTTGATCGGTCATGTGCCCGCTTG
>JABDKS010000888.1 GCA_013002105.1 Pirellulaceae bacterium
GTAGCCGTCACGCTCCGCCGTGACGAAGCCCGACCAAATGTCCTCCCATCCTCCATTCATCCGCATCGACCCATTCGCTGCCCATCGTTCACCGCGAACAAATACGCACGAGTTAATGCTCGGTCCAACCATCACGACTGGCCTCGGAGAGTCCAGCGACAGTCCCAACCTCGTTGTTCGCTCCGCGAACAAATACGAAAAAAGTAGCCGTCACGCTCCGCCGTGACGAAGCCCGACCGAACGTTCTACCATCCGCCATTCATCCGGATCGACCCATCCGCAGCAAGTCAGATCGCGAAGTCGGCTGCATTGCTGGCTGCGGGGAACCCCTAATGCTCTAAAACGTGCGCGCTCGATTTTGACCACGAAAGACACGAACCACACGAAACGAGACCATGCGCAATACTTTCGTGTCATTCGTGTATTTCGTGGTTAGCACTCTTACCCAATCTCGCGGTCGGTACCAGCTCTGGCAACGCGATAGGGCGATGCACGCCAAAACTTCCACCACCACTATCCCGCACTTCCGCCCCACGCTTGCCAACCGCGCCACCACGATCGCCATCGCAGATTCCGGTGCGCGGGAATCTTAGCGTCTGCCTGCATCCCCTCACCACGTTCCCGCGCCGCTAACTCCGCGCCGCCGTCCGTTCCCGCGCCCGACACACCGCCTACCGCGCCCGACGACATCAGTCTATCCAACGGACTCTCCACTTTCACGTCGTCTCGATTCAATACATGCGTGTAAATCATCGTGGTGCTAATGTCGGCGTGCCCCAACAATTCTTGGATCGTTCGAATGTCCGTTCCGTTGATCAGCAAATGGGTAGCAAAGGAATGTCGAAACGTATGTGATGTCACCGGCTTCAAAACACCAGCCGCATTGACCGCCCGTTTCAGGTGATCGGGAAACGTGTCACGATGAATGTGGTGACGATGACGTTTCCCCGTTTTGGGATCGCGAGAAAACTTGTGTGACGCAAACAGGAATTGATACCTCAGTTCTCGGTGTGCGTTGGGTGATTTGCGGTCCAACGCGTACGGCAGCCAGACCGACGCCTCGCCTGTGGCCAGATCTTGATCGTGCAATCCAGTTCGCCACTTCATCAGGCTTTGCAACGGGATTACCAACTGCTGGGGCAGCGGGACCAAGCGACTCTTGGTCCCTTTACTGTTGTGAACCCGAATCCGCATCAGGTCAAAATCAATGTCCATTATCCGTAGTCGCAGACACTCACTGATTCGCAATCCGCAACCGTACAGTAGTTGAGCCATCAGCAGATACGTGCCAGTCAGATAATGGAGCACGCGAATCACTTCTTGTTCGCTCAACACCGTGGGCACCAGCTTTGGCTTATCGCTTCGCAACGCGTCAATGTTGCCCAGCTCAATTTTCAACGTCTGCTCGAACAAGAACTTTAACCCGTAAAATGCCTGCTCCTGCGTCCCCGCGGCGACGTTACCGTCCACTGCCAAATCGGTCAAAAACGATTCGACATCGCGGCCACCCATCGCTTCAAAATCCGCCATGCATTTCAACGATCGCGCCGCCATGAATCGTCGTGCCCATTTCACATACGCCAACTCGGTGCCGTACTTCCTGCCCTGCACCCGCAGCGTTCGCCGCAAGGACTGGATCACATCGGGCTCATTGGGGTTAATCTTGCCGACCAGGTCATCGATCGTCGGTTCGCCGTCGTCCAGCCGTTTCTCTGCGTTGACGATCGATTTCAACTTATCGCGAATTGGCAGCAAGTCTGACGCGTCCTTTCGCATGACCTGTTCGCGATAACGAATTAGAGCTTCGGCGATCTTCAGTCGCTTCCAGGCCGGTGCGCCTGCCTGGAGATGATGTCGCAAGAACGCGATCACTTGATCGCGGCTAAAGTCCCATCCGTAGCGAGGATCGATCTGATGAAACCGGGCGATTTTGTCGAACCAGATTCGCGGCCAGTCCTTCCCCACGGCGTGATTCTTGGCAGCCCGCCGACCGTTGGCCCGGCCATGGTTGTATTGACTCATCAGTACCCCACCTTGTGTTGAACGAGTGAACCATCAATCGGCATCCAGAGTGACCGATGCCGTGCATCCGGAGTGACCAGTGCCGTGCGGAAATTTTGCCATTCGGGCATGTCGCGGTCAAACATTCTCAGCCCGACACGTCACAACAGTTCCAGCGAGGAGATGCAGGAGTCCTATGAAGCTGACGAAGATTGTGCGTCCCGCGTAAGCTGCGCAAAACAGGTTGCAATCACCGACATTGACGGCGATAATTGCGATAAGTGAGCCGAAACCGGCGATAAGTCTTACCGCGGTCCGGCGATAAGAGTCACCTCACGACCTTCTACCCGGTCAAACCGCATATATTAAAGTTCCGCACGAAATGAATCACCGTCCATCGGT
>JABDKS010000007.1 GCA_013002105.1 Pirellulaceae bacterium
CCGCAACACCTATCGAGGCAAGACACAACTGGGTGATCAACCGAGTCCGTCGGAATACATTCGCTTTACCAACAGCACAATCGCGAACGAGGATTCGGATACGCAGAGCCCCGCGATTCTGATCGACTACGTGGAGGTGACCGCCCCGGTATATGACGACTGGCCGCCCCCGTCCCATCGTAGGATATTCATCGAAAGCGAGAATGCGCACGACGAATCCACCTACGCGCGAGAGATCATCGCCGCCTTCATGTCTCGTGCTTGGCGACGGCCGCCCACCCCCGGAGACATCGATCGCAAACTGCAACTGTTCCAGCGGTTGCGTCCCAGCAGCAACGATTTTCAGGAGGCGATCGTCGAAGTTCTCGCTGGCGTTCTCACCTCCCCCAAATTTCTCTACGTGTTGCCTGGTCAGCAGGACGCACGACGAGACCAAGTTCAACCTCAGCTTTCCCAGTATGAATTGGCGACTCGACTTTCGCTTTTCCTCTGGTGTAGCCTGCCCGACGAAACGTTACTCTCGCTCGCCTCGGCAGGTCGCCTCAAAGATCACGAAGTTCTGCGCGAGCAAGTCGATCGCATGCTGGCCGATTCACGGGCAACACGTTTTACCCGCCACTTCGTGCAGCAATGGCTCAAGATGCAGCCACTGGAATTCCTGATCCCCACCAGAGGCGACGATGGTCTTGATGAAGCTCTTCTGGAGTCGATGAAACAGGAACCCATCGCTCTGTTTGCAAACATGCTTCGGCACGATTCGAGCGTTCTGGATTTCATTGATTCCGACTACGTGGTCGTTAACGAGCGTCTTGCCAAGCACTACGGAATCTCCGGAGTTCAGGGAAATCAATTTCGTCGCGCATCCATACCAGCGGAACTGAATCGTGGTGGCCTGTTGACTCAGGCTGGTTTACTGACGATGAACTCCGACGGAAAGGATTCCCATCCGATCAAGCGCGGGGTATGGTTGCTGACAAACCTACTGAACGATCCACCGCCGCCACCTCCGCCGGCCGTTCCACAGATCGATCTCTCCGATCCAGAGATCGCAAAACTTACTTTGAAGGAACGTATCGAAGACCATCGTGATCATGCCGCCTGCCTCTCGTGTCACCAGAAGATCGATCCGTGGGGCATTGCCTTTGAGAACTACGATGCGATGGGGCGTTGGCGCGATCAGATTGATGGGGAATTCGTTGATGCCTCCAGTGTGCTCCCCAGCAAGACCAGTCTCGAAGGAATCAAGGGCCTCAAAGAACATCTCGTGCACCAAAGGCAGGAAGAATTTGTCAGGGCCACGGTTGAGAAAATGACATCCTTTGCCCTGGGGCGACAGCTGGATTTTGCAGATCGAACGGGAGTCAGAGATATCACCAGACAAGTGCGTGAATCGGGCGATGGCATCAAAACCATGGTGATGTGCCTTGTGACCAGTGATCTTTTTCAAACACGATAGGGTCGTGTTATAGTGACAGCTCGTGCAAAAAGCGTCCCGACGCGAAAAATGCGGAGCACCCTTCGGGCCATTTGTTTTTTGGGGTCTGACCCCTTTTCCCACCGACGGATCTTTAACAAGATCCACTACGCTACATTCGATTCCTCCAGGAATATCGACAGATGGCTTTCAGCTTAAATCAACTTGATCGTCGCAGGTTCCTGCGAGGTTCCGGAGCCGCGCTGGCACTTCCGCTAATGAGATCCAGCCTGCCGGTCTCTGCAGCCGATCCCGGCCAAGCAACCAATCCAAAACGGGCCAATCCAAAACGGCTTGCCTGCATTTACTTTCCCGACGGTGTCCCGATGCCGCTGCGGGAGGACCCCGCTTACCAGGACTGGTCGTGGTTTCCGCATGTCACCGGAACCGACTTCACGTTCACCAAGTGCACGGATGTATTCGAACCACTGCGTGACGACCTGACCGTCCTGTCGGGGTTTTCACACCCGGAGGCCCGAAAGGTTCACGGTCATCGCAATGCCGACCAGTTTCTGACGGCCGCCAAAATTCGCCGCAGTGGACCGTACAAGAATTCCATCTCGCTCGACCAGGTCTACGCCGAGCACGTCGGAGATCAAACGCGGTTCTCTTCGCTCGTGATGTCGACTGACGGCGGTATCGGAACGCCGCGAGCCGCGCAAACCCTTTCGTTCAGTCGCACCGGTCGAGCGATTCCCGCGGAACAGAGTCCGAAGCGAATTTTCGACATGCTGTTCGTCAAGTCCGATGCCGATGCAGCACGGAGGCTGGCGATCAGTGAGAGTGCACTGGATGAAATGCTCGAAGACGCCAACGATCTCCGCAGGATACTTTCGTCAGATGACAAACGTCGGTTCGACGAGTACTTGGACTCCGTACGCGAAGCAGAAATTCGAGTGCAGAAAGCAAGGGAGTGGATCAACATGCCACTCCCCGCCGTCGACCAATCCCAGTTTGAACTGGATGTCTCGCCAGAGTCCCCACGGCTGTACGTGCAGACGATGTTCGACATGATCTACTTGGCGTTCAAGACCGACTCGACTCGCGTCGCGACATATCAAATCGGTCGTGAGAACGGTGCCGGGGTCAGCGATCGTCTCGCTCGCGCGGTCGGGTTCGAGCTCGCGCACAAGCTAACACACGACACAAAGCTACCCGGCGGCTGGGAACGCCTCGGGAAATACTGCCGTTTCCTCAATGAAGAGTTTGTTCGATTCGCAACGCGGCTAAAAGCGACTCCGGAACCAGCCGGCACAGGATCGATGCTCGACAACTCGTTGCTGCTGTTCGGTTCTGCATCGAGCGCGTTTCATCTTTCACGCAACTATCCGCTTGTGCTCGCCGGTGGTCGCACGATGGGATTCAAGCATGGCAGATACCTGAATTATGCCGGAGCGAATCCCGTGGGCGGGGCGTGGCGAGGCGGCCCGGAACCGTACCAAAAAGAGATCAACCATGATGATCAACCGTTGACGCGAGTCTTTGTCACGATGTTGCAACAATTGGGACTGGAAACCGATAGCTTCGCCGGAGCCACCGGTAATTTCCCGGAATTGCTTTCCTAAGCCTGCGTTACTCACTAGGCCGGACCAAACGACGCTGCTATTTCCGAAACTTCGCACGCAATCGAAATTTTCACCGCTCGCGTTTTACATCAACGCAAGGTGCGCACGCATGTGACGTTCGATCCTCGATCCGGCCTCATTCAATGCGCTGGGGTAAAAAGGAGATTCGAAAGCCACCATCATGACGCTCCAGTCGGCCTTATCAGACCCAGCCGTTCGTGAATCAGCCGAACAACATACGCCAGATCTTTTTGATTGCCACCGGTCATCAGCGATAGGCCTCGCCCCTTGGTTCCGAGGATTCTCACACAGTACATGGGCTGTTTGTTCTGCGTGACGCTAGATTCAACGACGTGCACAGATAGAACTTCCGTCCGTCTGAGCGAAAAGTCTCGGTTCGTCATAAACCGGCTTACGTGAACATCGATCGACTCACCCGCCACGACGACTCGAATTCCCCACGTCCGAAAAAGGCGGTCTGTGAAAAGAAATGACATACCAATCAAATTTGCAAAAACGCCGATCGCGAACAACACGGAGAACAATTCATTCGTGCCGAAGAGAAAGATCGCTGGCAAAGGGAAAATCGTAACAAGGGCACTAAGGCCGCAAAGTCCGCTGGTGGCTCAATAGGACCCAGCAGGAATACGAATGATTGTTTGCCCTCGGTCGAGCCGATGTCTTCCCTGACGTACTCGGTTCATTTGGTTCCGACGATGGTCTTTCGTTCGATGAACAGCAATCCATTCTTTACGCCGATCATGGCGCTTTGCCAAGCCGAGTAGATTGATCCAACGAGCGTCAAAACGCCAACGGTACCCAGCAGGCCAAGAACCACAATTACGATCCAAATTCCTGACGGCCCATTGAGTCCATTTTGCTGTTGCTGTTCGTTTTCCCAATAAACCATCAGACCACCCAATGAGACAAATCCATTCCAAAGGAATAAAAACAGAAACGTGCCAACACCCGAGTTTTCTGGATGGATTTCGTAGACATTGGAATCTTCTTGTTCGACGACTTCCAATTGACTGTCATCGGGAAGAACCAGGTCTCTCTGCTGGACGTTCTCTTTCTCTTCGGAGAAATGTTGTACAACAACTTGCGGCAACGCCACCTGCTTTTGATCCGCAGATGCTTGGCGTCTAGTTGCCACCTGCGACTTGCGTCCAGTTCAAATTCAAAGCGAACGGACCTTCCGCGATTAGATCGTTTCGTTATCTAGCCTTAGGCTTGGGTCGGCTCGATGCAGCCGACATCTGACTCGATCAATTGTTTTAATCGCGCGCCCATAGCATTCAGGTCGCTGGCCGCGCGCTCGGTCTCTTTTGTGGCCGCAAGCGTCTGTTTTGCCGTCTGGTCAATTTCGTTCATCGATTCAGTGACCTGGCTCATGCCTGACGCCTGTTGGCTGGACGCACTGGCGATTCGTGCGGCTGCTTGAGCGGCCTCGCCGACCATGTTACCTAGATCGTCAATGGTCCTTTCTGTCTCCGCAACGACACCATTGGCTTCTTCGACCGACTTCGTGCCTTGCTCGGTCGATTGCACGGCTTTGCTGATGGCCTGTTGAATCTCGTGCAGGATGCTCCGCACCTGTGTTGTTGCCTTCTTGGCCCCTCCGGCCAGTGATTTGACTTCCATGGCGACGACGGAGAAACCTTTTCCCGCATCACCTGCGCGCGAGGCTTCCACGGCGGCATTCAGGGCCAAGACGTTGGTCTGTTCGGCGATCTGCTTGACGGATTCGGTGATTTCCCCAATTGCCTGTGCTCGTTCGGCAAGTACCAGAATACTCTGAGCAGCCGATTCAACCTGCTGACGAACATGATTCATCGTAACGCGCGTTTCCTCGATCGCCTTTTGGCCTGACTTGCTGATCTCATCGGCACGTTGAGCCGTCTCGGCGACTTGCATGGCCAAATGCGACGACTCTTCCGCTGCGTGCGAGGCTTGGGTGACAATCGCGACGGTGCGTGAGACCGTCGCCGCTTCTCGTTCAGCGCCACACGATTCTTGAGCCATCGTGGCGGAGATCTGGGCGCTGGCTGTTGACAGGTTGTTTGCGGTATCGCGGATTGCATCGAACAACCGCAATCGCTCTTGTTCTGCTTGCTGACGCGATGTGATGTCCTGGACCGTAGCGATATACAGGCCGATTTGATCGTCATTCATTTTTGTTAATCGCACCGTGGCAGGAAATTTTTTTCCGTCCTTCGTTCTGCCATTGATCTCCCGCTCTTGGCCGATCCGTTGATACTGCCCAAGACGCGAATCACGGTTGGTGGATTTGGAGATCTCTTCTGCTAATGCCGGTGACAACAACTCAGCGTTTCGACCCTGAATCTCTGTATTGCTGTAGCCAAACATCCGCTCAGTCGCTGCGTTGCAAGAACGGATATTGTTATCCTGGCCGATCGTAATGATGGCGTCAGCTGTCGAATCAAGAATCGCACAGACGTGCGTCTCGCGAGCGGCATTGGCTTCGGCTTCTTTCGCCCGCTGCTGGGACAGAACCGTCAGCCGAGTCTCCCGCTCCGCTCTTTCCTTCATCTCACGCTGGCCCTGCACACAGGCAAAGATCAAAAAGATGTCTTCGAATACTACCCAAGCAGCATGCTCCAGCCAACGCCATGGACTCGCGGTCAATACTCCGAATACGGACTGAGGCCAATAGATCCCGCGAACGAAATGATCGATGCCCACAACGATAGTGGCCGTTAATAGCACGGTCCAGTCGCGGTAGAAAGCAAGAAACGCGAGCGATCCGAAGATATGGAAATGAGTTTCGATTCGTCCGCCACACAGGTGAATCAACAGTGCCGACATCAGCATCTGGCCGATGGCAATCACATGCCGCGTCAATGGTTTGCCCGGACGACTTAATGCAAATGCGATTGGCAAAAAGGAAATGACGCCACCCAAAATTACCGCAACCCAAACGTGCAGGTGCACTTGGCTTTGTGTGCCAATCCATGTGCGGGGTGAAATGACCAGCGCTGCTAAGATTCCCGCTAGCCACTGGAAAGCCATCAAGCCGGCGAATAAACGATCGGTCCGTCGATAATTTTGCTGGCGAAGTCTCTCCAGCACTTGTTCGGAACTGGCCGTCTGATGGCTGCCCAGGGCTTCGCCGTGTGAAATCGTCGTCATGGAATTCGGATCAAGAGGAAAGGAACGTAAGCTTCAGTCGAACAACGGACAGCCAAATACCGGCGTCTGGGAACAACAAGAGAATTCATCTTTTGACGCGGTGCCTCTTACAAAACCAACGATCGTGCTACGTCCGAAGTTATCACCGGAATGCCCGCGAGCACTGGTGATCCCGCCTTGGAACATCAACTGACCGCCCGAATCGTAAAGTAGCACCTGACCGGATGTCGCCGCCCCGAACCGACGGAATTCCTTACCACCAGGGTCCGCAAACACCTCAACGCCAGGAATGATCGATGCGGAAGACCAAAGATCTGTTCGTGCCCAGTCCTCGCTTGTGGTTTCCGGTTGAAAGAAGACTACCTGGGCTGCCAGCTTGCCCTCACACTGTGTCATCAGCACAGCCAACTCCGAGATGCTCGCCCGAGTGCATGGGCACCGGGGATGTGCAAACATGACGATCGTGGGAAGTCTCTCGGATCGAAAAAGTCGGCTTCTCGGCGGCCATTGCGGACTAGGCTGTCCCACATCACCTGGTCGGTTCGAATAATCGGTCAGCACTCGCATGCCCCCGGCAACCGCTGACAACCACAGTATTACGGTCACGAGCAACAGGATCGACTTCAAATGTGGCCGGTTCATGTGAAACCTAGATTTGGTGAGTGCTCCGCCTGCTGCGGGAGTCGCTGCGCCCACCGCCGCCATATCGATTAGTGTTGGGTGAATCGCTGCATTGATTCTAGTTCATCGTCGGCCCATCCTGACGAGCCCTGTCGAAAAGGTGCCAAGCTCAGCGCCGTTTTGAAGCGTTGTAACGTTTGTGGTTAGTGAGCTTTCGATATCGGTGGCCACGTCGGAGATCGGTTAGGTGCTACTTTCACGATTTAGGGATTCATTCGACGTGTACAACAGCCCCCGAAGCCGCCTGAATCATTTTCTTGAGCGGTTCTCTGATCAACTCGCCAATCGCGAAAGCCACGCCTTTGAGCAAGCTATTCAGAATACGAAACAGACCACCTATCCCCGATTCCATCTTTGCGGCCGGGTCTTACACGGTGCCATCAGCGGTTTGCAGTTCCTTGTAAAGCGTTCGCGTGTCTGCGACCGACTTGCCAATCACCAACCCGAACCAGACCTCCCCGGAACACGCCTGTTCCAGAAAACTAGTGCTGCGAAATGGAAGCAACTTTGATTCAAAGGACGGCGATTTCTTCGTGGGATCGGCTTCCAGCCTGTCATTTGCGGTACCGACAGGCTGGAAGCCTATCCCACGTCAATTTGCGATCACAGCACTATGATTTAGTCAAACGAGACGAGGTGAATGTGGGTATCGCTGAAATTGTCGTCTGGCTGTTCGTTTCAGTTTTTGGCAAAACGAAATTGGGCACACGCCCTATTTAAAACCAACCTCAGACAACACACGCTGGCTGTTGGCAAAGCGATTTGTTTCCACTCCCACATGGCGGAGCATCGATAACCACAGATTCGCCAGCGGGGTTACCTTTGGCTTGTAAACAACGTTCTGCCCCTGCATCAGTCCACCGCCGCCATGCCCTGCAAGCAGTAACGGCACATTGCTCGTACCGTGACCTTGGCGAAGCGAGGAGCCGTAAGCAACCAGCGAATGATCCAAAAGCGAACTTCCGTCAGCTTCTTTCGTGTTTTTAAGTTTGCGGATAAACCCCGAGACCAATTCGGCCAACATTCGGTCACGACTTTGGTGGACCGATTTTGGGTCAAGCTCGCCGGATGCCTTGTGGCTCATCTTGTGAGGATTCAGTCGCGTTTTCAACTCCTGCAACACACGCCCAGTGGGAATCATGTAACTGATCACGCGAGTCGAATCGGACTGCATCGCGATCACCATCATATCCAACATCAACTCGATTTCCTCCTTACCACCGATTCGGTCCTGCGGTTGCCGAAACGGCGCGTTGGGATACGGCGTCTCAACCCAATCTTTCGCTTTGCTCAACCGCGTTTCGATGTTACGGATCGATGTAAAGTACTCATCGACGCGGTGGCGGTCGGCGGCACTGATTTCTCCGTTCAGGCGTTTGGCATTTCCCAGGAGCGCATCCAAACTGCTTTGCTGACGCTGAAGCTTGAGAAGTACTTGTGCGGCTTTGCCTCCGGTTCCAAAAAGTGCGGTGTATACACCTGACATTTTCTCATACGTCCCAACAGGTTTTCCATCGGGGCCCCAAGAAGCGTAACTGCCGTGCCCGTCGACACGCCAACGGCTACCAGCAATTGCCAGCGAACTGTGCCGGGTGTCTCGCCCCAGCACCCGGGCGGCCAATTGGTCACAAGAAACTGAGTTTCCACCACCATTCTTTCCCAAATCGGCGCAGCTCAAAAAATTCTGTGAACCGGCGTGCGGACCAGCCATCCGCTGATTGGTCAAGTTTTGGATGATTGAGAAATCTGACTTCAGATCCCCGAACGATTCAAGCAGCGGCGGTAGATCGTACTCTGTTCCAATTTGCTTGGCCGAAGGAAACCAGTTTTCCGCGTTGACACCATAACCCATCGTCAGAAAAACCAGTCGCTTGGCGACTCCGATTGACGAGTTCGGCGCAGCAGCAACCAGATTTGATTCCAGGTTGGGAAGCGTCAGGGCGGTTGCCCCTGAGACCATCATTCTTCTTCGGCTAATCGTGCTCATCTGATTTCCTTGTCTCTGTTCGTCAAGCTCGATTCTAATGCAGCTGCCGTCGCCAGTCGGCGAAAAACCACGCTGCGATGAGCGTAGCTACCGTCTTTCGGAAAAAACCTCCAGCATTAGTATGCCTTGAACACGTCCGATCTTAGAACGGCTACCAGGATGGAAAGTGCTGGTAGGTCCGCTTTTTTCGCCTGATTGATAATGCCCTGGACAATCGTCTTGTCGGCAACCCCGGATTTCCTGCCGTTGGCCATGGATAGTAACGCTTCGATATACGCGTGGGCCAGTTGCTCATCTTTCCCCAGCAGAGCTTTCTTAAGCCCGTCGACACCGCTGAAACGTCGGCCATGGACCCGGCCCTCCGTTTCCAATCGTACTTTGATGGTCAAATTGTTCGGATTCCGTCGTTGTCGTTTATTCAGTTTGCTCAGGTTCGGATTGATTCGTAGGTCCACTGTGCGAAAAAGGCCAACCGCATCGAGTTCCTCGAGCCCTGTCCCAATCGAATCAATCTTGTCGTGGCAAGATGCACACTGCGGTGCTTGCCGATGCATCGCGACAAGCTGGGCTCCAGTCATCCTCGCGACTGCCTGACCGGTGCTCGGTAGATCATCAACCAATGGCGGTGGGATGCCCGGCGGATCGTTCAATAACTTTCTGGCCACAAAGGCTCCGCGTTCGACAATCGACGTTCTCTCGCCCGTTCCTGTTTGCATCAGAATCCCCGCATGAGTCAAAATTCCTCCACGTTTAGAGCCCTCAGGTACTGGCACCACGCGAAACTCGTTGCCACGTACTCTCTCAAAACCGTAGTGCTCGGCCATCAAGTTATTGACCAATATGAAGTCGGAATCGATCAGGTTGCGAAGCGGCAAATTGTTGCCAATCACGTGGGACACGAACTGAATCGTTTCCTCTTTCATTGATTCTTTCGCGTTGTTGTTGAATTTGCGGAACAGCCGATCGTCGACAGCAATCTCGTCTTGTCGGTCCAGTTCAAGCCACTGAGTTGTGAAGTCTCTTAAAAATCGCTCGAACTTTTCATCCTCTACCATTCGACGGTATTGCTGGTTCCTGACCTGCGGATCGTACCATTTGTCAGACTGAGCCAAACCGATGAGTTGGGCATCCGGAGCCGACCGCCACAGGAAGTACGAAACCCGGTTGACCATTTCGATGGGGGAAACGTAGCGAGACTTTTTGGCCGCTCCGCGGGATTCAAAGTGAAACATCGCTTCCATTGTGCACATGGCGAGCGCCATCGGTTCCACCAGCGCCTCCCACAACGTCTCGCCCTGCCGTCGTCCCAAGCGATAACTGTCAAGCAAGTCACTCACCAATTTTCTGTCGACTCTCCGCCCACGGTTCATCAGCGTGACGAAGTCCAGGATCAAGTCTCCCGCCGCGGTGTCGGGAACTTGGTCACCGAAACGTTTCCGAACCTTGTGAAAAAATTGGTAGGGCTGTGGATTGATGACCTGAAAGTTTTGAATCTCTCCAACAATGACACTCGGATTGGCGGACCACGTTTCCGTCTCACGCTGGTAGAACAC
>JABDKS010000019.1 GCA_013002105.1 Pirellulaceae bacterium
TTCAGCGGTCGTACGATGGATGTGCTGCGGTAGTAATCCATCAGTGTTTCGATCGATAGCACACCGCCGCCCATACCGCTCTTATTCACTCCGCCGTAGGGGACGCCGTGCGCAAAGACGTTGTGAGCATTGATCCAGCTATTACCAGCAACCATGGCCTCGGCAACACGCGCGGCACGGTCGTCGTCATTGGTCCAAACACTATTGGCCAACCCATATTGCGTGTCGTTGGCCATCGCGATCGCTTCCTCTTCGGAACCGAACTTGGCCACGTAGGCGACAGGCCCAAAGATTTCTTCGCGTGCAGCCACGTTGTCCAGTGTGCCGGCAAGCAGTGCCGGTTTGACGTAGTTGCCGCTGTAGCCGTCGACCGTTGCAGGACCGCCGCCGCAAACACACTCTGCACCATCGGCTTTGCCTTTCTCCTGATAACCCAACACACGTTCGCATTGTTTTGGATTGACAACTGGTCCCATTTGACTGTTGGGATCCAGCGGGTGCCCGATCTGCACGTTCTGCATCAGCTCCTTGCAGTGGCCAACAAACTCGTCGTAAATGTTTTCGTGGATCAGCCAACGCGTGGAATCGCAACAGACCTGACCGGTGTGAAACGTAATGGCGCCGACCAATGCCTCGGCGGTCGCTTTGACATCGACGTCGTCGAATACAACCGCTGCACCTTTGCCGCCCAGTTCTAACTTGACCGGCACAAGGTTTCGGCCGCAAGCTTCGCCGACCATCTGTCCGACTTCTGGCGAACCAGTGAACGACATGCGTTTGATCTTGGTGTTGGCCGACAGCGCCGCTCCAGCGGTCGCACCACGCCCCGTCACGACGTTGATCACGCCATCGGGAACACCGACCTCTGTTGCCAACTGAGCCAAATAGATAGCCGACAACGACGTGTCCTCGGCCGGTTTGATGACGACCGTGTTGCCCGCTGCCAGCGCCGGTGAAATCCCCCATCCGATCAAAAGGAACGGAAAATTCCAGGGGAAGATAAACGCGCAAGCACCCCATGGTTGTTTCAGTGTCCAAGCATCGTGTCCAGGTACGTCCAGCTTTGTCCGCGTCTGAACCTGATCAGCAAGTCCTACGAAATATCGCAGTGTGTCAACAAAGTTCTGCACATCGCCGGCTGCCTGTGCCTGAATTTTGCCTGCATCGAGCGCTTCGATCTGAGCAATGATCGGTTTGTGTTCTTCGACTGCGTCGGCCAATTTCAACAGCATGGCGCTGCGGTCTTTCTGTGACAGTTTGGACCACGCTGGGAACGCTTCATTGGCGACATCAACAGCCCGATCGATCTCTTCGGCCGACAAGTCGTGAATGTCCGCAATCTTATCACCCGAACCGGGATCGATGGTGGCAACAAGGTCGCCCGATGCAGCCGGAAAATCTTGACCACCGACAAAACTAGCGAAGGGACTCTTGCTCAAGAATGCTTCGACCTGGGGAAGCAACTCAATTTTCGTGGAAACGCTCATTCGTAGGATCCTATGCGAGTGATTGACGATATGGCCAGGATCTTCATGCCTTGGAATCGCTCGCCGCAGGTCTTCACCCACCACGATCAAGGACATGAAAATCGTTGCTGATGTGATTGATCACCACCGTGTCCATCACAATATATCCGAACAGCCAATCACATTCAGCGTCTCGCAATCGCTATGTGTTCTGATCCTGTCCCAATAATCGCCGAGCCAGCGTTCGGTGAGCAGACCGTGATGAACCTGAAACGAATGAACTTGGCCAAAAACTCTTGATTTCCATGAATCAAAAGGGGCACGAAAGGTACCGATTTTGCAATAAATGACAGGTAATTGTTCACACATCGCACGGTTGGCTTGAATCATCACCTGTCTCACTGCCGCAGGCTAACGCAAAGGCCCCCAAGTCCGGCAGCTGAAATTCATATGCTTTTGAACGCACGCAAAAGCAAGGCAACAGCCAATTTCGCTCGATACGTCGATCACGATTTCGGACAGACGTCACGGCACCCGCCCGCGATGACCGAATGCCAGACTCCTTGGACGCCACTGTTGGTTAAAAGATGGCTGCGACCGACAAATGTATACCACTGACGGCAATATTACTGTCGACGTCGACTGGACCGCCCGCACTCAACCAAGATTCCGCGCGGTAGCCACTCCTTGCAATCCACACGAGGCGGCCCCTGGGGCAGGCCATCCACTGAAGTCCTCCCGACATTTCGATCACAGGCAGAAAGTCATCTTGCACATGCAAATCTTCTTGCAGTGTCGTGCCGCCGCCGGTGACCAGTACGATTTCTTGCTCTTGTTGCCCGAACAACAGCGAAGTGCGTGCGCCCGCGTAGCACGACAACGCACTACGTGCGAAATCGAACCGGCAAGCTTGCAAAGTCATTTCGCCGCTCAGCGTGGGACCGAATCCTTGAAAGTCGAGATCTTGGCATACCAGTTCCGTCAACGATCCGCCCGGGTCGGTTGCAACCGCGTGGGCTCGTTGATGTATTTTTGCGTATCGCAGTCCGAAAGCCGCCAGAGCGTCACCGCGTGCAAATGGCAGACGATGCGTCGCCTCCAGATCGATCGTGCGCATTTCCAGGTGGTGATTTGACGTCATCGCGTCGCCCACGTTGGCGGTGGCCGTCCGGCTGAAGTTCCCGCCAGCCCCCTGGATCGTCAAGCTGATCGGCGCGTTTGCTGCAGTGGCGAAATTGACTTGTGTCGGCGAATCGGCATCGAAGTACCAATATCTCGCGCGAATGCCGTTGCAGCAATTGTTCTCTACACCCAGCCAAACACGCGAATTCAATTCATGATCATGATCAAACGACCGTGCCTCCCTGCCGCTTGGTCGCGTAATAACGGCCGAAACGTTGTTGGAAAAACGAGGCTTCAACCAACCAAATTCGTGGCCCCCGAGAATTCTCCGTCGACGAATCTCCATCGGCGTGCCAGCATCTCTCGCTGCGAGAATCGGAGCCATCGTCGGACGATTTGCACTGATCGCGGATGTCGGAAAGCTCGACGGAGTCGCAATCTGTGGATGCTGTGACCATGCGGAGGTAGCCGTGATGGTTAATAACAGCGCCGCCAGTGCTAGCCGTTTCATGATGCCCCCGGTTGACGTTTTCAATGGGTCCGACGAAAGATTCCAATTCCGTTCCAAAGTAAGATCGTCTGCAAGCTTGTTGGGCCGCCGATCAGATAGCCACGGAGCGGATCACCGCTTTGACCCATACAGTTTCATGTGCGAATGTGTCAGACGACTCGGATTGCGCGCGTCGACGTCACAACCATCGGTCACAGCGACCGCGTCGACCTATTGCTAGCGCAAGAATCTGGCAGCAGTGGTCCGTAGAGAGTTGGGCTTAATCGCGACTCGAGTCGTGACATTGCCAGTTTGCTTTGCCCTGATTCTTTTTGTAGGCAAGCCGAAACACATCAAAGCTGGTTTCGTGCAGCACTTTGTTGGTCATTTGCCGCACCTTGGCCTGTCGATCATGCAAGGGACACTTGTCACCGTTGCCACAGACGCCACCACCAAAAATGCAGAGCGTTGATTCATCCTCATGCTCGAACAAACTGTAAGCGTCGTACAAGGTCAGGGTTCTGGGGTGAACGGCGAACGAGAAACCACCGCCCGGACCGCGAACGCCGTCGATATATCCGGCTTGCGAAAGTGTCCAAAGGATCTTCGAGGCAAATGCGTTCGGCAGACCTCGAGATTCGGCGATTTCAGAAGCCGACAAACGGGTCTTCCCGCCATCGTAAACTTCTGCAAGTCGACTGAGTGCGGCGATCGCGGTTTCCGTCGCTTTTGAATACATGCCGATTTGGGTCGTTGGCGGCGAGCGTCTAGTGGGTGTCGGCCGTCACTTTCCCCATAAACACATTGGAGATTAATTTCAGTAAGACCGTCAATAATAATAGTCCGAATGCCCAAATTCCGGCGGTCACTTTCCACTCAATGACGCTCGGGGTGTATTCAACCATCTCGTGCAACGTCGATGGGATGAAACCCGGAATGATCAACCCCATTCCCTTTTCGATCCAAATGCCAGCGATACACAACAGGCATGCCGTGATGCGAACGGTTCCGCGCTCGAGCGCATGAGGCAGAAAGAACAGAATAGCTCCGACGATATTGAAAGCGATTGCCGTCCAAATCCACGGCACCAGACCGTGGTAGCCGTGACTGCCAAAGAACAGGTATTTCGCCGAAGCACCATGTGATCCACCGGTATAAAACAGGGTAAAGATCTCACTTGCTAACATGACAAGATTGATCACCATCGCGACGCGAATGATCTGAATCAACGTACGTGCCGGTCCGGGAGGTGCGGTGTATCCCGACGTAATCCGCAGCACTCGCATCACCAAAATGATAAACGCGGGGCCGCTGACAAAAGCGGATGCCAAGAACCGTGGAGCCAGCAACGCGGTATTCCAAAACGGTCGCCCGCCGAGACCGCAGTACAAAAACGCGGTCACAGTATGAATGCTGATCGCCCAAAAGATCGATAAAAAGACGAAGGGAACGTACCACTTGGGATTGGGATGTCGCCCCAAATAACGCATGTACAAAAGATATCCAACGATGTGCAGATTGATCAACAAATAACCGTTGAGCACAATCACATCCCACGTCAACATCGACACCGGCCAATTGAATCGGCCGATACCGGGTATCATGTGCCAGAAACGATCAGGGCGACCGAGGTCAACTAGGACACTCAGCGTACACATCACGATGGCGGCAATCGCCACCGCTTCGCCAATGATGACGACCTTATGCATCTCTTCGTCGTCATACAAATAGGCGGGGATCACCATCATCACCCCGCCCGCTGCCAGTCCGACGCAAAACGTAAAGTTCGCTATATAGAGCCCCCAACTGACATGGTCTGTCATGTTGGTTCCGATCATTCCATCGGCGACTTGGTTCGCCCATGCATTGACACCGACGAGCGCCACGGCAGTTAACAATGTCATCCAGGCATAAAAGGCCAGTGATCCATCGGTCGCCAAAGACAGGGACCGGCGCAAAAAGCTCGGATAGCTCAGCAAGGCCGATCGGTCGCCGCTCTGATCGTTCGTGACGCTGCTCATTCTGCACTGCTACTTATCGAAAAAGTAAAAGAACGCTGGCTTCGTCCCAAGCTCTTCTTTGAGAACGTAAACTCGCTTGTTCTCTAGCAGCCAACGAATTTCCGAGTCGGGGTCGAGAATATTTCCGAACACACGCGCTCCTGTCGGACACGCTTCCAGACACGCCGGCAATTTCCCTTTTCGCGTGCGGTGCAAGCAGTAGGTGCACTTTTCCACGACGCCCTGCGGGCGAATGCGGTTGCTCAGGTACCCCTGGTCCGGATTCACTTCGTCCGCTGGCACCTCTGGCTTCGTCCAGTTGAATCGCCGTGCATGATACGGGCAAGCTGCTTCGCAGTAGCGACAGCCGATGCACCAGTTGTAATCCACCACAACGATGCCATCTTCCTCTTTCCAGGTGGCTTGCACAGGACAGACATCCACGCAGGGCGGTTCGTCGCACTGCTGGCATTGGACCGGCAAATAAAACTTGCCATCATCGGGAACGGTGTGCGTGTAAGTCGTATTGCCCTCTTCCATGTCCATCGTGCCCGTAGGCATTTCCAACACACGGATGTACGACTGATTCGTCGAACGATCGTGATTATTCTCTTTATGACATGCCTCGACGCACTTGCCGTTCCCGTTGCAGACACTCAAGTTGATCGCATAGACGAATTTCGTACCGGGAATCGGTCGATCATCGCCGATGGTCACGTCGGCGCCGTATTCATCTTTCGTTTCCGCTTCTAATCGGGCGATCACTGTGCGTTTGTCGTCGTCAGATAGCTCCTGGTAGTGTTGCTGCATGAACTCGGCCGCCGACGTCTCTTTGACTGCTTTGCGCAGGGGCGAAACGGCAGCCACAAACGCTGCAGCGCCAAGCGTTGCAAAGCCACCTTTGACAGCCGCGCGACGTGTGACAATCGGCAACGATTTCGGAGTGCTGGTATCACTACTCATGACTCGCCTCGTGTGGCGGGTTTAGAAAACGATCGCGTGGCTTGAACGTCGGTTGCATGCTAGGAAATTTCGGCACGTGCGGATCATGGCAATCAATGCAATTATTGCGTGCGCGAGGTCCACGACTGAGATCCCAATACCCGCTCATTCCTCCATGGGCGCCATGTTTGTAATCCCTAAATTGTGAGCCATGGCATTGAGCGCAGAGTGTCATTACGTCTGGATACTCAACGGCCGTGGAGTCGGCCAACCGCAGCTTATCGGCATCCGCCGGGTTATGGCACGAGTAACAAGTCAACGATCCGTGCGACATCGGCATGTTCTGGTGAAACTGGTCCAGGTCAGTCGGTGAGCGGTTCGTGAAGTCCGGCTCGCGAACGCTATGACAAGTCGAACAGGCAATGTCACCGGTTCGTCCTTGTGGATCGGCCTGATGAAGAGCGATGGTTGGCGGCCCAGTGGGACGCCGAATCGTCGTCGTAAATCGCTGCGCAGATTCCAACGGCCTTGTGCGATTCGTCGCCGAATCTGACGGCACGACAGACGATGCAGTCGATTGGACACGTGGACCAACCGTCGCGATTGGTTCATCGTTTGAATAAAAAATGATTGCAATCGTCAGCAAACAAACGATCACGCACCCGATAAATAACGGGAATGCGAAGATTCGATGAGGGTTGCTGTCGATCAATTGGCGTCCTTTGCAAATGACTCGTGCTGCTGGTGCTGCAAAAGATAACGCTTTGTTGCAACCGTTCAATACAAGTTGACGATTGTTGTTGCGAAATCGTGACAAATTGGTAATTTATTCACAGGCTTCCATGCAACAAGGAGATGACGATGCCTGTCAGCGGTCTTGTCGTTACGCTTTCGAGTGAAAAAGACGCGCGTAACAACGCGATTTCGGCAATTCGCCAGGAACCACGAATCGAGGTGGGTGTCATTCACTCGCATCGGATGGCTGTTGTCCTGGATACGCAATCCGAACACGAGGACAAGGAACTCTGGGCTTGGCTCAATGGGCTCGCCGGCGTCGATTTCGTCGATGTTGCTCTCGTGGGTTTTGAAGACGATGTAGCGACGGAGCATCTCGCGGACGACGGACACGTCCGTGCGATTGAAAACTCTGCTAGCAATCAATAAAGGATTTGGAACAATGGACGCTCAGCGACGTACTTTTCTAAAAGCAGCTGCGATGGCGGCGGCGACCTCGGCAGTGACCAAAGCACCCACTGCTTTTGCATTGCCGGTAGTCGATTCAGCCGACGACGATGGCTTGGAGTGGAACAAGGCACCCTGCCGGTTCTGCGGGACCGGTTGCCACGTTCAAGTGGGTGTCGAAAACGGACGCGTCGTCGCCGTCGCCGGCGATAAGCATGCTGACGTCAACAAGGGGCTCTTGTGCGTCAAAGGCTACCACGTCGGAGCCATTCTTTACGGCAACGACCGCCTGACCAAGCCGCTGCTGCGCAAGGGCGATTCATTCGCCGAAATCTCGTGGGACGAAGCCATCGACACGATCGCTCGACGGATCATGAAAGCACCGGAGAAGTTCGCGTTCTACGGCTCAGGACAATGGACCATCCCCGAGGGGTTCGCTGCACAAAAATTCATGAAGGGAGGGCTGAGTAACAATCATATCGATCCCAATGCGCGGCTCTGCATGGCGTCAGCGGTGACCGGATTCCTGGCAACCTACGGCGTCGATGAGCCTGCCGGATGCTACGCCGACCTGGATGAATGCGATGTACTGATCACTTGGGGAAACAACCCAGCCGAAATGCACCCGGTTCTGTTTTCGCGAGTGATTGATCGCCGCTCCCACGGCGAAAAAGTACGACTTATCGATATCGGAACACGACGCACACGTACCACCGATGCAGCCGATGATTTCTTGATGATGCAACCGCACGGCGATGTAGCGATCGCGCTCGGGATCCTGCATCTGCTGATTCAGAACGACACGTACGACAAAGATTTTGTCGCCAAAAACTGCAACTTTCGCGCGTTGGAGTCTGAGAGTCCGACATTGCAGGGGGAAGCAATTTCGTTTGACGAATTCAAGAAACGGATTGCCAAGTACACGCCGGAGCATGTATCGGAATTGTCTGGACTGTCAGTTGAACAGATTCGCATGCTCGGTGATTTGTTCGCAAACCCCAAGCTCCGTATCACCAGTTTGTGGTGCATGGGAATGAACCAACACACCATGGGTACCGCCATCAATTCGCTGGTCCATGGAGTGCATTTCCTGAGCGGTCACTTCGGCAAACCAGGCGATTCTCCGACCAGCCTGACCGGGCAGCCGTCAGCATGCGGTACTGTGCGTGAAGTTGGCACGTTGGCTCACGCCTTGCCCGGGGGCCGCATCGTCGCCAAAGACGACCATCGAGCACAGTGCGAGGAATTCTGGAACTTGCCGGCCGGCCGCATCAATGCAACACCCGGCTATCACACCGTGAAAATGTTCGAGCAGTTCACCAAGTCAACCGAACAGGGCGGTGACATCGACACGATGTTTGTCCAAGTCACCAACCCCGGACAAACGCTGCCAAACTTGAACAAGCTTTTCAACGATAAAAAGAATCTTGAAGACAAATTTTTAATCGTGGCTGATGTCTATCCGACCGCCACGACTCAACTTGCCGACCTGATTCTGCCGGCCGCGATGTGGGTGGAAAAGAATGGGATGTTCGGCAACTCCGAACGACGCACACAACAATGGTTCAAGATGGTTCAGCCGCCGGGCGAAGCCCGCGATGACTGCTGGATGACGATCGCGATCGCGCACCGACTGATGGAACTCGGGCACGACGGCATGAAAGACAAAGACGGCAATTTTCTATTCCAAGTCAAAGATGCCGACGGCAAAGAGGTGCCGATTTGGGAATGGGAACATTACTACGATGTAAACGTCGACCAGGCATTGTTCGAGCAATACCGATTGTTCACGACCATGAAACATAAGAACCTGGCTCCGTATGATGAGTACGTCAAAGCGAGAGGTCTGCGGTGGCCGGTGGTCCAACAGGACGACGGTTCGTGGCGTGAAACCAGGTTTCGTTTTGCCGGGTTTGATGATCCCTTCGTCGCCGAAGGAAAAGAGATCGAGTTCTATCATTCCACGTCCGGAGACGGGCGCGGGCAGGTATGGTTTCACGACTACCAACCGCCGCCGGAAGTCCCAGACGAAGAATACCCGCTGTGGCTGTGTACCGGTCGCGTCCTGGAACACTGGCATAGCGGCACGATGACGCGGCGAGTCAAACAGTTGAATCGTGCCATGCCAACCGCATACGTGGAACTGCATCCCGAGGATGCCGAACAAATGAGCATTCGTCAGGGCGAAACGGTGATCGTCGAGTCCAGACGAGGGCAAACCGAACTGCCTGTCTGGATCAATGGACGCGGCCAACCACCGCGCGGGACGATCTTCGTTCCTTTCTTTGACGAATCCAAGTTGATCAACAACGTTACCCTTGATGAACACGACCCGTTCTCCAAGCAACCCGACTACAAAAAGTGCTCGGCGCGAATTCGTAAGTTGATGACAAAACCTGCGGGAGCGGTCAGCCGATGAACGATCCCACACAGAACCCGGTGATACTCCGGAAAACAAGCGTCGTGTTTCTGTCAGGTATCATCGCGGTCTCTTTCGTCGGCTATTTCGTCGGAATCTTTGATGGCACACCCGGCTTGGACGCGACGCCCGCCGGTCGTTCGCTGCTTGCCAGCACCACCCCGACGCACCCACCATCGACCGGCCAAGCATCCGTCCTTCCCGCGACCAGTTACTCTGCGATGCGTCGTCGCGAGAACGGTCCGACCAGTCGCTGGAAACCAACGTTGGATCAAATTCCACAACCAAAGTTTGATCTGTTTGCTGAAATCAAACCCAGCGAACAGCAAAAGCAGGCGTCGACGTTAACGCGTGCCGCGCGTCGAGCCTACAACGGCGCACCACCGGTGATCCCTCACTTGGTCGAAAGAACCGCCGACGCCGCGTGTTATGCGTGTCACGGAAAAGGCATGCGCATCGGTGACAAAGTTGCCAACCAGATGTCGCACGGGTTCCTTGCGAATTGCACTCAGTGTCATGCGCCGCCGCCGCCAAAACCTTTCGACGATGCCATGGTATCGGTGCAAAACTCGTTTGTTGGACTTCCCGCACCCACCAAGGGCGAGCGGGCGTACCCCGGGGCACCGCCGACGATCCCACATTCAACGTGGATGCGCCAGACTTGCTTGTCATGCCATGGGAATGAAGCCGGCTGGGCTGGTTTGCAATCGACGCATCCTTGGCGAATTAATTGCCAACAATGCCATGCGCCGTCGGCTAGATTGGACCAAGCCGTTGTACCCAGCGAAATCGGTTTTCTTCCTCCTATCGATGTGACAGTTCAATGAACGACGATTCGCGGCCAGGTCGCGATGACGGTGTCAGTCGCCGTGATTTCGTTCGCGGTCGATTCTGGCGAGTCCAGAGATTTCGCAATTCGACAGGCAATAGCACCAATAGTAAAAGCACGAATAAACCAACGCGGCGCATCCCGCTTGTGATGCGTTACCCCAAGACACTCAGTGAGGTCGAGCAACACGATGCGATCGATCCTGACAAAACAACCAACACCCAGCCCCTTGCAACCGGCACCTCCGCAACCGGCACCTCCGCAACCGGCACCTCCGCGACCGGCACGTCCGCAGCAGGCCGTCATCGCACCATTCCCATTATGCGTCCACCTGGCGCCATCGACGAGGCGAGCTTTCTAGAAGGATGCACTCGATGCGACGAGTGCCGCAAGGCTTGCCCCCACGATGCAATCGTCCATGCTCCGGCCCAAATGCGTGAAGCATCCGGTACTCCGATGATTCAGGCCGACCATCAAGCGTGCCTGATGTGCTCGGACTTTCCCTGCATCGCAGCCTGTGAACCCGACGTACTGACGACGCGCGTGCCACCGGTCATGGGAACGGCCTTGGTGACCGAGCACCTCTGCCTGGCTCATCACGGAACCACTTGCACGGTTTGCAGCGAACGATGCCCGGTCGATGGAGCCATCGATCTCGACTCGGGAAAACCAACGGTGAACGAGTCGACCTGCACCGGTTGTGGTATGTGTCGATACGTCTGCCCGGCACCCGAAAATGCAATTCTGTTGATGCCCGCTTTCGTACGACCGACGCCAACAAGGAACCGTCGCTGTGAATAAAAACGACGACCAGCCTGAAATCCTAGAAGCTCAGTGGGGACGCGATCAAGTCAACGCATTTTTCGAAGACTTGAAACAGGGCGCCGACGGCGAACATGTCCAGGTCCGATCGATCTCAGAAAGGGGTCCGATCGACCGATCCGTCACGTTAAGTGACGCACACGATTTGTTTGCAAACGATGATGCAAAGGCGATTCAAATTCGATACCGCTTTGAAGAAGACGGTTGGTGCGACACGCTGATGGTTTTTCCCGATCACGTAAAAATCATCCGCACCAGAGTGAACGCATAGGCGGTACTGGGCTCTTGGTTTTATCGCTGTACGGTCGCAGTCGGCACGAGATTTCGCGCAGTGACATAATCGGACTCGATGAACACAGCGACACTTGATGGTCACCGCATCGACTCGACCCAACTCCCGCATGGAGCGAGCACAATGTTGCAAATGACCTGAGTGCGTTGATTCGGTTTGTCGGAATACCATTTTGACAACATCCAGAACGGTGACTTGCTGCGCTACCTAGAACCGCTGCGAATAATTTACGGCGATCGCCACCACGGAAAACATGTGATGAATCAAACAATCAGTTGCTTACTCTCACCACCGACGAACGAATCGAGTCCAAGTCGGTCGCTTCACCGATTGCTAATATTCGTGCTCGCGACGATTCCAACGGCGACTGATGTATCCGCCAACGATACCTGGCCAACGTTTCGCAACAACGGTACCGGAACAGCGACAGCGACAGGAATTCCAACACGGTGGTCACCCGAAGCGGGAGTCGCGTGGCGATCAGCCATCCCGGGCTACGGTCAATCGGCACCGGTGGTTTGGAAAGACACGATCTTTGTCACATCCAGCGACGGACCGTTCCAAGAACGCTGTTACGTACACGCTTTTGAATTACAAAGTGGCAAAAAACGCTGGAGCAGTCCGATCCAGGCAACAACGAAGGTCGAAAACTACTTTCGCAACAGCCGCGCGGCTCCGACCTGTGTGGTCGATGCCGATCGTGTGATTTCTTTTTTCGCCAGCGGAGATGTAACGGCGATGAATCACGACGGCGAGACACTCTGGTCCGTGCCGCTGTTTCAAGACTTTGGTCATGTCGACAATGAACGCGGCACGGCCAGTTCACCGGCTCAGAACAACGAACATGTGTTCATCGTCATCGATCACCATGGCCCATCCTACATCGTCGCGATCCGAAAACGCGATGGAGAGATTGCTTGGAAGACGGATCGCGGCGATCGAGTTCCGTCGTGGTCTTCGCCGCTTGTCACCACGCGTGACGGACAACAGATCGTGGTGATTAGTTCATCCGATACGGTGAATGCATACAATGCCGACGATGGCCAACTATTGTGGCAAGTCGATGGCATTCAGGGCAACCATATCCCATCGGCTACGGTTGCCGACGACAGCATCTATGTCGGATCAACCGAAATGTACGGCGGAAACGCCAGTGCCGAGGAAGTCGCCGGTTCGAATTGCCGCATCGACTTACTCTCCGCCCAAAGCACGCCGCGTTACAAAGTGCGCTGGGGTGCCGAGCGAGCCAACTCGTATTACTCGACTCCCTTGGCGTTTGCCGGTTACGTTTACTACGTCAACAAAGCGGGCGTGCTGTATTGTGTTGATCAGGAATCCGGCGAGCAACATTTTGCCAAACGAATCGGCAATCCATGCTGGGCGTCCGCCATTGGCGTCGAAAACCCGAGCGGAGAACAACTGGTTTACTTGGTGCAGAAAAATGGAGTCACCGTCGTCTTGCGACCCGGCGACACATTCGATCAAGTCGCCCGCAATCAACTCTGGGATCGAGACCAAATGATCGAAGCTGCTGAAAACGCCGCGACACTCCGTAAACAAAACAGCGTGCCGCCGGATCAAGCGAAACCCAAGACCGGTCCGGAAAAAGTTTTTGGCTCGATGCCGGAGACGGCGCTGCATCGAATGTTTTCTTACGACGATCCCTCCGCGTATTCCGCTGTGGTCGTCGACGGCAGTTTGCTGATTCGCAGCGGACAACATTTGTATTGTGTCAGACAGCGGTGAATACACTGGGGTGCCAGCGGGCGTCGATCCGAGGTCCCTACCAGCAGGGCGTCCAACAGCAATCTCGCGGAACAAGACGGGCAATCGCCGCCAAGAAAGCGTTGCCAGGCAACAGGAACTCAACCCGATGGATCATGCCGCGCCGACGCTGATAAAAAACAACAGGCCACAAACAGTGAATCTGCGTCGCTTACGCCATTTGAAGTTGCGATTTTGCGTCATACGTCGGGCTACCTAAAAAGTGCCACAAAAAAATCATGCCTTGGGTTTGATGAACAAAACTTCGGCTCGCTCGATCCATCCTTTGCGCAAGTCGACACGGAACCAACCCTCGCTGTTTTGAGGTTGAAAGCGAACCGGCGAACGCGATCCGTACTCGGCCAAATCATACTGTGCCCACGTCTTTCCCCTGTCCGGCGAAATTGTGATGCCCGTCGCAAAGGTCGACGCCGGCGCGCAGTGCCCGGCCAAGATAACGTCGTCCTGAATGATCATGTTGGCTAACTCGAACTCCGAATCAAACAGTTGCGTGTGTTTGGTCGGATCGGCAAGATCCGCGGGATCACATCGAAAAATTCCGCGATCGTACTTCTCATCCGGTTCTTTGGGGCCGTTGGCATCGGCGGCCCAATAAAGCTGACCGTCAACAAAGTTGATGCCGCCGGACTTGAACCGCGAGTTCGCATTGACCGAGACCAACACACGCCAGTCCCAATGATCGCTCTTCGCATCGTACTGCCCGCGCAGCCAATGACACTCATTGCCGTGTCCACGATTGATGTCACCCGTGCAGGCGTAAAAAGCTCGCTCGGCCGGGTTGTAGGTAACGGCGTGGACATGTCGGCAAATGACCGAATTGTCGGGATCACCCAACATCGCTGACGACTCGGTTCCCTTTTCCTGGAAACGCGGATTCTGGCCAAACGAATAGGCAAGTTTGACTGTTCGACCACCGTCGACCGAGTAATAAATGTTGACTGGCACCGGTCCGCCCAGCACGTTGCAGTAATTTCCCCACACCAGCATTTCGCTGCCGTCGATGTCCCAAGTATGAATGCCATCGAGAGGATGGAAGTACCAACCGGGTTGATCCGGATTCTGCGGCGTGTGGGGAATGTAGTCCGCACCGTCATGTGTTTGAACGATGATCTGCTGATGCGTCATCAGATTATCGGTGCTCAGAAACAGCTTTTGCCGTGTCGCAAAAAGGATGTTGCCATTTTTTAACAGGCAACTGAACGTGATGTTTTCAGCATCCGCAAAGTCAGCTTGGTGCGCCCACGAGTCGGCATTGTCTTCGGACAGAAAAATCTTGCCATCACCAAATCCAAACGCTTTGTTGTCACGCTGTGAATCGATGTAGGGCCCTTCGGGTGCAATACGACACCAAAAGTGCTCGGTTTCGCGGATCGGCTGTGCGGCGTTGAGGTCAGAGAGCCCCATCCCGAGTGAGCCCCCGACGGTGGCAGCGGCAGCGGTGCTCAAGAAACGTCGGCGATCAAAGCGTGACGGTGAACGCATCATGTACGACCTATTGCGAGAGAGGCTGTGGTGAGAGAAAGGATCGTGATTACTGACTGCTTCTTCGCATCCATCCTGGCGCTCCACCATGCAACTCGCCGCAGGCTTGGAGTGCCAGAACAGCATAGGCACTCCCGACATTGGAGATCAGGTTGCCGCAATCATTGACGGGAGAGCGTGTGAACCACTTGCCGCTGGCGCGTTGATTGCAGCGCAGCCAACCGACACCGCGTTGCAGACGACTGTCATCCGCGAACACACCCAGTTCGCGTGCGATCACGATCACCAACCCGGTTGCGTATCCATCACTGGTTTTGGTGTCCAGCGGTTGACCGTCGTCGCGTGCAAGTCCGTCCCAGTCACTGAGCAGACTGGACGTCGACCAACCGCCATCGGGCAACTGGAGGGCAAGCAACTGCTCTAACGTCTGACGACGGTCCGACTCGCTGGCGATATCATCAATCCGAACCGAACACCACGCGAGCATCGCGCGATGATGCAGCGACTTAGGTGGATTGCGGCTGAAATATTCTCGAACTTTCTGTAAGCCAGCCTGAGCCTGCGGAGATTGGGCGTAGCCGTCCGGGGCGATGCCGACGGCGAGTGCAGCAACCGTAACGCCGTAATGATCGTCGATTTCCATCGGTGCATAATCGCAGTCCGGCCACCTCCAACCGCCATCGTCTCGCTGGACAGTCCACATCATGTCGAGCACCTCGCGTGCGACCGTGCTGAGTTCGCCCGTCGTCTGAGCGTCGTTCATTGTCAGACCCGCGCCCACGACAATCGGCCAGAACCCTTGATTCTCGGTTGGCTTTTTCTTTCGCCATCGTGTTAGGCGATAGTCTTCGTAAAGACTGCGCACTTCGCCCGAATCGGACAGAAAAGACTTCAATGCCGGTCGCGCTGCCAAGTAAAACAAATTGGTGTGGCAGGTGGCACACTTTTTTGTCTTTTGCCAGTTCAGCGCGGAACGATCCAGGTACTCAGCGGCCAGTCGTGGCGAAAACTGCGCTGCCAGCGGCTCATCCGAAACGATGGCTGGCAAACCTACAGAAACATCATCCAGCGTGATTAGCTGTTGTGCGGCGACGTCCGACCGATCAACAGTGACCGTGAATAGTATCGCGATAGAGAGAGCAGTAAAGATCGATCTCATTGACATCGCTATGATCAACTCAGTGATAGAAATTGACGCATCGCCATGAAACGCGTCCGTTCAATAGGTCTTGGAAGTCTAAAGCTGGGAACTGTCCTGATCAAGGAAAAAGGTGCGTCACTCGTTTGCACCGCCACAGAAACCCTTGCAGATGGTCGTTGTGGTGCAAATGACAAGCATTCGTCTAATGGCCGAGATGCAAACACGGGATCGTCATTCGCGGTCGACCTCTCGATGAGCCACGTCCGCTGGACCATCAGTTCCCACACCAGAAATCATCAGAGCTACTCGACAAGGAGCCGTATTGTCACGCCCCAAGTAGGTCTGGTCTGGACGGCATGCGTACAGCGGTGGCAATGGTTGCCAATCCACCGTCGTGAACGACGAGCCGTCAAATACAAGCGGCAACTGCCCAATCTCTCATGAAACCAGACACCTCCAATCTTTCTGCGGGCCGAGGCGGACATCAGAAGCCTTTTGCCCCGCGACCCTCAAGCATCGATTTGATTGATGGCCCCGCGCCAGCCGAATAACACTGGCGGCCGATCGGATGAATGCGGACTGAAAAAGATGACGTAATGACGTGTTTCTGGACAAGATCTTTGATTCCTTTATGTCCAGCGGCACCGGATTTGCAAAGTCGATTGAAAACCACCTCCCAAATTTCAACGGACTAGATAAATGAGATTCCAACTAATCGCCGTCGCTTGTTTTTTCCTATCGTCATCGACCGTTGCGATACCCACCGCGCAAGCAAAAGATGATGCTCCAAATCGTGCAAACCAATCGATGCCAGACGGCTCGCCCGCCAGAATAAGCGACTGGGCCCTGGCTGGCGTTGTTTGGAGCGATGCAAGTCTCGTGAAAAAACTCGCCAACGATGCGATCGATGCACGCGGAAATGAAACGGAACAAAAACCGATGCAAGAAATTGCGGATAAAACACAACGCGTCATAAGAGAACTAGAAAAGTTCGGCTGGAAGCAGTCTCGAAATCGCCGTCAAGCAAGCTCTGCGACCTCCAATTCGTCCACCCGGCCGATGGGTCTGAAGCGACTGGACACAGAGACGCCGGCCGGGCGAGACGACCCTGGTTTGGATGATGAAAGGACGCAGCGAGATGTCGATATCGACATCGACCAATACCGCGTCGATGATGTCGTCGATGAAACGCCCGCCGAAGCTCGTAACTTGGCCGACGCTCGCGAAGACGGAGTCGAAAAAGCAATCGCGGCCGCCAGCACGCGCGGAATCGCCGGGCCCGTCGCCGGGCATATTAGTCGACGCGAAGTGACAACCCGCTCCGCAACACTTCCGTACGCCGAAGACTCTATCTACGACGCAGACGACTATGACCCGGACGTGGACTACGACGCAAACACCCGATACGGTTCTAATGAAGCAGTGAGCGATCGCGGAGACCGTGACGACGACATCGATCGCGATGATCCTGCCGAGGTCGTTTCAGGTGAGGACGAACTGTATGCAGCAACCGCCCGCGCCCGGGATCGATCGCGACGTGGCGGGTCGACCAACGTTGACCGTTTCACGACGCAAGCCAAGCAATACGGACACGATGCCAACTGGGTACAGTTTCACCTGGACGCAAATCAAATCCGCTACAACGAAGTGGCCGAGAGCCAAAATCGCGTTCTCGAAGCGCAACGGGCACTGCGGCAACTGAAAAACACTGTCATGACGGCGGGTCGCGCAACGGATAACCAAGCGTTAAAGGGTATCCTCCAACCCATCCTGGATCTGAAGATTCAGTAGCAGGGCCTAATTCCCAATCCCGCAATCCAAACTTTGGCCATTCACGTCCCGTGTACAAAGCTTGCTCGGGGTGGGTTTCGACTTGGCAAGTGCCTCCTGGGACGCGGCGAACTGTCGTCCGCGTCAGTCGTTTTCATTTGGCTGCTTGCTGGGCTTGCCGATGGCGACTGGGCTTGCCCATGGCGAGACGAAACACATCGGGTTGCCGCAGGCCGAGTGCGATCCACACGGCAACGCCGACGATGATCGGGACAAAGAACGCGTCGCCAACGCGCACGTGAGTTGCTGTCGCGCCGCCCATGTAGGCAGCAAGCAGAATCGCTGCGACGAAAGCGGTGCGGGGGATTAAAAAAAGTACGGCAATGGCAACTTCGACAATGCCAATTTTGACGATGACCTCTTCGCTCCATCCCAAACTGGCAAACATCGCTGCCTTGCCCTCCCACTGTGTGAACTTGCCCGACGCGCTCGCGACGATCAAGAAAAGGGAAATGAGAATGCTCAGAACCCAACCGGCGATCCGTAATTTCTTTGATCCGTTCACTGATTGCCTTCGTAGGCTTGCGTAAGTTTTGCGACATCCATCTTTACCATTTGCCACATAGCCTGCATCACGCGGCGTGACTTCTCCGCGTCATCGTCACGGACCAATCGAAAGAATACTTCCGGGACGATTTGCCAACGCAGGCCGTACTTATCTTTGAGCCAACCGCACATCACCGCTTCGCCGCCATCAACTGTGAGCGCATCCCAGTAGCGATCGACTTCCGCTT
>JABDKS010000028.1 GCA_013002105.1 Pirellulaceae bacterium
GCCGATGATCGATTCGTTGTACTTTTCTTGCGGGTGTCGTCGGGGCTTTTCGATCAAGTCACCGGCGATGTGTTCGCGAATAAACTGATCGTACGGGACGTCCGCGTTGAATGCCCGAATTAAATAATCGCGATACTCAGTAGCGTGTGGCAGCGGATAGTCAAACTCGTGACCATACGTTTCGGCGTAGCGAACCAAGTCCATCCAATGTCGCGTCCATTTTTCGCCGAAGTGCGGTGAATGGAGGAGTTGATCCACAACCGTGGCTTGAGCTTCGGCGGAGTCGTCGGCCAAGAATGCGTCGACTTGCGGGAGCGTCGGCGGTAATCCAATCAGGTCGAAATAGACACGACGAATCCAGACTTCTTTGTCGGCCTGTGCGGCAGGCTGGAGTCCGGCGGACTGCAACTTTGCCAATATAAAACGATCGATGTCGTTACGAGGCCAGGCGTCGTTGGTGACTGCGGGAACCTCCGGTTGCACGATCGGTCGCCACGACCAATGTTCTGCGAAACGTTTGGATAGGTCGAACACTTCGACGGTCGGCGGGTTTTGCGAAATGACTTTTTCGCGTGGATCGGGCGCACCCATTTCGACCCACTTTTCGAGCAATTTGATTTGTTCGTCGGCCAGTTTGGATTTCGGTGGCATCGCACTGACTTGGTCTTCGGTATAACGCACCGCGTGAATGACCAAGCTTTCGTCAACGTCGCCAGGAATGATTGCTGGTCCGGAATCGCCGCCGGTACTCCATCCCCATTTAGAATCGAGGTACAAGCCGGCTTCCAGGTCCTCGGCCGCAGCCGAATGACACTCATAGCAATGCTGGACCAAGATCGGACGGATTTTGGATTCAAAAAACTCGAGCTGTTCTGCCGCGATCGGCTTCTCTTCCGCTCGGCCGGCCAACACAAAGGCGATGGTCAACAACGACACACACGCGAGTCTGATCGCAGGCGTGGTTAGCAAGTTCATTGGATTCATGCCAACACCTCCTTCATCAGGTGGCCGTGAACATCGGTAAGCCGCATGTCACGTCCGCTGAATCGAAAGGTGCTCTTGGTGTGGTCGATCCCCATCAAATGCAGCATGGTTGCATGCAGGTCATGGATCTCGTATCGATTCTCCACCGCTCGATAACCCCACTCGTCAGTCGCTCCGACCGACACACCGCCCTGGATACCTCCGCCAGCCATCCACATTGTGAATCCAAACGGGTTATGGTCTCGGCCGTTGGTTCCTTGTGCGAATGGTGTTCGTCCGAATTCGCCAGACCAGACCACCAGAGTCGAATCGAGCAGGCCGGTCCGTTTGAGATCTTTGATCAGCGCCGCGATGGGTTGATCCACGGTTCGGCAATTTTTGTTGTGCCCATCGATCAGGCCACCGTGTTGGTCCCATCGGTCACCATTGCCACCCGGGCAGGTCAATTCGATGAACCGGACGCCGCGTTGGACAAGCCTCCGTGCGAGCAAGCATTGCATCCCAAAGGTCTTGGTGTTCGCGAAATCGGCATCCAAGCCATAGAGTGATTTGGTTTCTGCCGTTTCGTCACTGAGGTCCATCAGGTTGGGAACAGCGGTTTGCATTCGGTAAGCGGTTTCGTAATTCTGAATAGCCGCTTCGACTTCCGCATCTCCGTACCAATCGGTCAAAGTTTGTTCGTCCAACTCGCGAATCAAATCCAACTTGCTGCGCTGCAATTGGGGGGACGGTTCGTTGGGATGAATGTTGGCGATGGGGCGTTCTTTTGGCAGGAACACACTGCCCTGATACGCCGACGGCAGAAAACCTGAACCGAAACAGTCCAGTCCGCCAGGCGGAATCAAGCCGCCATTGAGGACCACAAACCCGGGCAGCTCTTGGTTCTCGCTGCCGAGTCCATAGCCAAACCAGGCACCCATGCTCGGGCGTCCTTGAAAGCCACTACCGGTGTGTAAGAAATAATTCGCCGAAGTGTGTTCGGAGAATTTCGAGGTCATCGATTTGATGATGGCCAAGTCGTCGGCGACTTCACTCAGGTACGGAAAAAGCGAACTGATCCAGTGCCCCGACTCGCCATGCTGTTTGAACTCCCACTGGTTCTTGAGCACCTTGCCAATGTTGTCAAATTGGGTCGGTGCGAGTTTGCCGATGACGTCGCGGGGATCTCTGCCATCGAATTTCGCCAGCATCGGCTTGTAGTCGAATGTGTCGACTTGCGATGGTCCGCCATCCATTTACAGGAAGATGACGTTCTTGGCCTTGGCGGGAAAATGCGGTTGCTTTGGCGCCAGCGGACTGGACTGCGATGCTGCAGCCTGTTGCTGCGATAGCGCCGCGAGTGCAATGCCGCCGAAACCGTTGGCGCACCAGCGGAGCATTTCACGGCGGTTGGTGGGGCGATTGCCGAAGCGATGGCAGTGGTGACTGCGTCGGCTCATGCGACGATCCTTCGAGAGTCGATAAAGGCGGGGGTGGGGTAGGACCTCTATTCTAACCGGAAAGTCACGATTGGGGATTGCCGAATCGGTGGATGTCATCGTCCGATCGCACCCCCTGCGTAGAGACTCGCCGCGGGCCGCTGGGACCGATCATCACGTCGCCTGGGGGCCATGCCGCTGCGCCGGGTCGGGGCCGGGCATTCGCGTTTGCCTGAACGAAAATCCGGCCGGATCGGTCGCCGGCATCGTGGTTCGTTTGATGCGGATTTGCCGGACGGGATTCTGGCCTACGCGCGACGCACTATTTGGAGATGATGGGGCAGACGTCGAACCACTCGCGTTTTTGATCCCCCATCCACTGCGCCGATTCGGTCGGACCCCAGAGTTGCGTTTCGTACTGATAAAGCGGAGGTGCCGCGGGGCTACGCCAAGCGGCGATGATTGGATCGATGATTCCCCACGCTAATTCCACTTCGTCACTGCGCGCAAACAAACTGGCGTCGCCCGTGATCGCGTCAAGCAACAACCGCTGGTAGGCGTCGGGCATTGCCCCACCGGAGGCTTCGTTGAAATCAAAATCCAACGTGCTGGTGCGAGTTTTCATTTCGGAATCAGGCACTTTGGTCTCAAAATGCAATTCGATGCCTTCGGCAGGTTGAACTTGGATGATCAATCGATTGCCAACCGGCTCACGTGTCTTGTCGGCGAACAGAATATGTGGCACCTGTTTGAACTGAATCACGATTTGCGTGCTGCGACATGACATCCCTTTGCCGCTGCGGAGATAGAACGGCACGTCCTTCCATCGCCAATTGTCACAATAGAGTTTCAGCACGGCAAA
Organism: Pirellulaceae bacterium; assembly: GCA_013002105.1. The sequence goes on from JABDKS010000028.1 coordinate 3,265, forward strand.
CGTTTCGGTTTCCGACCCCGCCGGCACGCCTTCTTCGCCGAGATACCCAGCGTATTGTCCACGTA
>JABDKS010000894.1 GCA_013002105.1 Pirellulaceae bacterium
GAATCCGTCCGCTGACCATTTCGCCGGTTTCCAACGATTCGACCCACGGCAACTCTTTTGTTTCGTCTTCGCGGATCCAATCCAGCGACGATGCCTTCATTCCGAAGGCGTCCTCGGTATTCAAGCCCACTGTTTTGGCGAATAGCGAATTAACCAGCAGGATACGTTCGCGGTTATCGGTCACCAGGACGCCAATGGCCAAGTGATCAAACGTGTCGCGGACTCGTTTGGGCACGGCACCATTGGGATCGAGACTCTCCAGAGCCCGCCGGAGGAAGAACGAGAACTGCACCAAGCAAGCCGGGATCAAAACGATCAACAGCCAGGCCGGGGCCCAATAATTGAGACCCAGAAACCCGGCCGAAGAAACAAAGACGACTTCCAGGCTGCCGAAAAGCTCTCCGGCCTGAAAAATCGGAACCGACATTTGCTGGGCGCTATTGGTCGACTGGGGATCCCAATGTTGTACGTGATCGCCGGCTTCAGCTAATAATTCACCTTCGCTGGGACGAAACCCGATCGATACGATTTGGTCATCACGGCCGACAATCGATTGCAGCGTTATTTCGATGTCATCGATATTTCCCGACGATGCCATTGCGGTTCCACTGATCGCAAGCACTTCACACAGTTTGGCACGTCCGCGCAACACTTCGCGCTGTTCGTTGGGAAAAAATCCAGCGGCACTGGCAACCAGCAGACTACCGGTCATCAGCGCCACCAGCATTCCGGACAGACGGAATCGGACCGGGATCTTTTCGTAAAGTGCTTTGATGGGAATCGTTTTCATAGTGTTCGTCCTGGCGTTCGCCATTGATTTGGCATCGGCGTGGTAGTGTCGATTCAAAAAAAGGCGTTTGACCCTTGGGAGGCAAATTTTATCGGCTGGATATTGGCTGCTTCGCCGGAGAGGGTCGGACCCTTGTTGACGAGGCAATGAGTTTCAGAAATTTGTATTCGCGTTTATTCGGTCTGTGTTTTGTTCGCAAGTTCCGCGGCGTGAGCGTTCAGTGATTCGGTTCGTCGGTTCATCAGTTCTTGCAGCGTCTCTTCATCGTCGGCTCCCTCGAAACCCCGCATGACGGTCAGCGGGTCGAATGCGGCCCAGGCAGGTGTTTGGGCCAGCAGCCCCGAGGCGAGGAAACCGGTGCGAATCGCCCAGGCGACCGCTCCGACGGTGAAACTGGACGCTGCGGCCCCGGCAGCACCGACGACGATCAGGTCGCCTTGAATCTGCGATTCCACCTGATTCATCTGCTGATCCAAAGCGTTCCACATCGCGCCGGGTTTGGACATCAAGGCACGATCAACGCTGGTCGAAGCATGCCTGGATGACCTGCGCGTGCTGCGTTGCGATGTAGACGATTCAGATTCCGAAGCCGACGATCTATCCGGATCTGACGGTTTTTCAGCGTCAGGATTCAGCTCCGATCCGATTGCCGGCGCCATAGCGGCGGCGTTATTCATGGTGGGCGAGTCCACATCGACGACACCCATGATGTCCGATGCGGCCTCGGGTGCGTCTCCCGTTACATTTGCTTGGGCACCGGGTACGGCCGATTCGACGGTTTCGTTCTCATCGTCATCGTCTGAATCATCCTCGCTCTCTTCCTCGGACTCCTCACTGGATTCCTCCAGAGATTCTTCAGGGGTCTCATCCGTTTTGGGTTCGGGATTCACAATCGTGGGCGGTACCGCCGTGATCACTGGGGTGTCATTGACGTCGGTGACGGTGATTACAAATGTTTCTTCATACACCAATCCGCTGCCCGCTTGGTCGGTCACGGCGATGGTCACGTTCACCGTGGGTTCGGCTTCGTAATCCAGACTTTGTCCCGTTTTGAGTTGCAACTGATCCGACACAATCTCGAAACGGACATCGTCGACGCTCCAGGTATGCGCGTCGCCAGTATCGGGATCAGCAACGCCCAGGTTGCCGATGACAGCGCCATCCGCGTTCTCGTTGACGCCGGTGTTGTCGAGCGTAATATCGGTCGGTGCTTCGTTGACGTTATCGACCGTGATCACGAACGCTTCGTCGTAATCCAGGCCCGCGCCGCTTTGATCGGTGGCGGTGATCGTCAGGTTGACGGTCGGCTCGGCTTCCATGTTCAGGGATTGCCCGGTTTTCAGTTTCAGTTGCCCGGCGACAATCTCGAAACGCACGTCGTCGACGCTCCAGGTATGCGCGTCGCCAGTATCGGGATCAGCAACGCCCAGGTTGCCGACGACAGCGCCATCCGCGTTCTCGTTGACGCTGGTGTTGTCGAGCGTAATATCGGTCGGTGCTTCGTTGACGTTATCGACTGTGATCACGAACGCTTCGTTGAATGCCAGCCCCGTGCCGCCTTGGTCGGTCGCGGTGACAGTCAGGTTGACCGTTGGTTCACTTTCTTTGTCCAGCGATTCGCCCGTTTTGAGTTTCAAGTGAGTGCCAACGATTTCGAAACGTCCATCATCGACACTCCAGAGGTGCGTGTCTCCGGAGTCCGGATCGACGACCGACAGATTTCCAACAACCGCCGCAACGTCGTTCTCAGAGATGGTTGTGTTGTCGAGCGTGATGTCCGAGGGGGCATCGTTGGTTGGATGGATGCTCAGCGTGACGGTGGCGATATCCGACAGCAACGAACCGTCAGAGACACGGTAGGTGAAGAAGTCCGATGTGGTTTCCGTGCCATCATGCCTTTACTGGTATGAGCCATCGTCATTGAGCTTGAAGG
>JABDKS010000056.1 GCA_013002105.1 Pirellulaceae bacterium
ATGTTCGTCGAATTCGAGAACAAGGATCAGACCGGTCGCGAAGACGACTACGCCTACTTGCGAGTTCGTAGTAACCGTCGTGGTGGCGATTTCCGCGGGCCACAAATTACGACCACGGGTTGGTGGACGTTGGGAATGAGTGTCACGCCCGATGGAATGATTCACTACTACGCATCGCCTGGCGTCGATGACTTGACCGAATCGGATTACATCACAAGCCAGTTTCCATACGATTACCGCTGCGAACGATTCCGAACGTTTTTCTACAACGTTTGCAGTGCGGATGACGGACGTCGTTGGAGCACATCGTTTATCGTCGACGATCCAAAAGTCTTTGTGTTGCGACCGACCGGTCAAATCGCCACCCAAGGCAGCAACAACAAACGATAGCCCGCGGCAATGTTTTCTGAATCAGCGGCGTGATTAATTATCGTTCCGCATGAAAAACTATTCTGGATCGTACGACTCCAACGTCTGACGTGCCAATTCGATCGCTTCGTCTCGCGAAGCGATCGTTTCGTTTAACTGGGCTCTTCGCACCGCATTCAGGATCACGCGGTAAGCCGGTCCGGATGGGAAACCCAACGTGCTCAGGTCGTTCCCGGTCAATAAGGCCGGTGGATCCAACCGTTCTGTTGGCCAGCGAAGTGCTTGTCGACAACGGACGATTCCGTCGCGTTCTCCGTTGCGGGCATCGATCACCGCGAGCGAGACGTTCATGATCGTATCGATGTCGCGATCCACCAATATGGGTTGAACCTCGTCCCACGAAATCGTATGGGCCAGGCAAATCTTGCGGTAATATTTCATGGCCGCCGCGACTTTGCGAACTTCTTCGTTGGTCAGTTTCCAGCGCGAGGCAATCGCGGATAATTGTTTGCGAGTGGCGCCGAGCGCAATCAGAACACAGGCCAAGGCCGATGGGACGTCGCGATCCTCGAGTCGATCAAGGTACTTATCAACCGCATCGAAATCTGCGTCGATCGATTCGGGCATCACGACGGTGTGCAGGTGAAATTCTGCGAGTAGTCGTAGTCCACGCGCGGCATGGGGCGACGTCAAGATGCGACGCATTTCAGCGCCAATCCGTTCTCCGCTGACAACCGCGATCGCGTCGGCGTGTTGCCGGATCGCGTCGGCGGTGGCTGGTTCCACCTCGAACCCTAGCGTGGTTGTAAATCGAACCGCGCGCAGCATTCGTAATTTGTCTTCCTCCAATCGTTGATCGGGCGATCCGATCGTGCGCAACACTCGCTCGGCCAGATCCGTCTTGCCACCGACGTGATCGATGACGGCAGCCGTGGACGGATCGTAGAACATGCCGTTGATCGTGAAGTCTCGCCGCATGGCGTCTTCGATCGCGGTGCCGTAGTGAACTGAATCGGGACGACGGCCGTCGGAGTACTCGCCGTCGCTGCGAAAGGTGGCCACCTCGGTTGGTTCTACGCTCTCACCCGAGACTTTGCTGTCCCTGGGAGGCAAGACACCGATCACGCCAAATGAAGCACCAAAGGCCAACGTGTTGCGTTTTCCAAAAACTTCTCGAACCGACTCGGGCGTTGCGTTGGTTGCGACATCAAAATCTTTGGGTTCGCGACCGAGCAACGCGTCGCGAACGCACCCGCCGGCCAAATAGGCGACAAAACCGGCGGCATTCAATTCCCCGATCACACGTAGTGCTTCGCGCGGGCCGTCGCCAGCAAACAGATTCCGCTCGTCAGGCATTTCGAACTGTTTGGTTGGAGAATTCAAGGGCGGCGTATTGCAACTGCAAATTGTTATCGAATGTTGGACAGTTGATGCGACCGTAGGTTTGGCATCCATTGTATCGACTTAGTCTGATACGTAAGGAAACGATGTCCACGTCGCAAACCTGATGGTGTTGGCCTACGAAGCGAAACGCGATTGTGAAGCACGCGCCGTTACGGTAAAAGGCAGTCTATCATGAATGAATCGGAACCCTTTTTTGACCCGATGCCGCCCCACTTGGTGCGGCCTTCGACTCGTCGCAAACGCGGTGTGGTGGCTGTGATTTTTCGCAATGATCGGATGCTGATCATACGCCGCTCGATGACCGTCACCGCACCGGGTTGTTTGTGTTTGCCTGGTGGAGGGATCGAAAAGGGAGAGACAGAATCCGAGGCACTTGTTCGCGAAATGCAGGAAGAATTGTCGATCGACGTCCAGCCGGTCCGTCGTTGTTGGCGGAGCGTGACGTCGTGGGGTACCAATCTCGCGTGGTGGCTGGCAGACCTGCATCACTCGGTTGATCCGATTGCCAATCCTGCGGAGGTGGCGGAGGTGCATTGGATGTCGCCGAGCGAAATTCGCGGTGCCAAAAATATGCTGGCCAGTTTGCCGGCCTTCATGGACGCGTGTGATGGTGGTCACGTCGACTTGGAGTTCTGATGGGTCCCGCGTGTACCCATGAGGTTTTATTCACGAAATCATGACGGCGCGACTGTAGCTGAAC
>JABDKS010000091.1 GCA_013002105.1 Pirellulaceae bacterium
GCTTCGCCCCGTCCGTTAAAACCAAGAAGGGCAAATGATGAACGAAAAAAGCACAGCCAGCAAGTCCAATTTTTCAGGTTTGGATTATCTGTCGTTTTGGGTGTTCGGAACGTGGCAACGAAAATCCTTGTTTCGACGTTTGGAGATGGAACAACAAAAGGCCAAGGAACTGGGCTGCGACCGTGAGATTCGTATTGGGGATATGAAGTTTATTTTGAGCCCCAACGGTTCGGGCGGACGCTACGGCATCTACGGGCGGGTGTACCAGTTGTTCGCGGGTGGCGTGTACTTCGGAATCTGCAAGCCAAGCGACGACGACAAAGCTCCGGAGATGAAAGTAGAACTCAAGGGCGAAGTGCTGACGCAAGTGGGCGAGGCGCAGGCGTTGACGTTCGTTAAGCACGTGTTTCACAATCTCGGTTTGGAGTATTCGCATTCGAAAGCGTCCCGCGTCGATATACGCTGTGACTTCACTACGTTCACGGTTGGCGAATTCTTTCGCCTCTACGAGAAGGGGCACGGCACGTCCCAGGCGAGAACGTTTTCAGAATTTCGGAATGCAGACTTTGAGGTCGAAACGTTTTACGTGGGCAATCACAAGTCATCGGATTTAGTTTGTCGTGTGTACGACAAGCTGGCGCAGATCGCGGGCGACGAACGCAAGATTGCGGTAGTGAACGAGTCGATCCTTTGCGGGGAAGAAACGGACACGTTGACGCGCGTCGAGTTCGAATTAAAACGGGACTGCCTGACGAAGCGGTTCGATTGCGATTCAATCGAAGATGTGTTTGATTCGTTGCAAGCCATCGTGCGGAACCTTACCAGCGAATGGTTGCGCGTGTACCGGAGCAAGGGCACGAAGTCCACAAAATCAAAATGGAAAGATGATTTCCGGAAACTGCATCCGATCTGGCAGGAAGTTACGAACAATTTCGCGGCGTTTGCGCGGGGGTTTAAGCGGCGGCGCATTAAGGGCAAGCGAGCCGGAACCCAAACGCAAGCGGCGCGAAAGAATACAACGCTGGGCTATCTCGCCAAGATAGCGGCGGGCGAAGGCGCGAAGGGGTTCGCGTCTCCCCGCGAGTTGTACGATTTTATCATGCGGCAATTTGATGACGTTGGAAAGAATCTGGCATGGTTCAATCAGAAGGTGACGGATAGTCGAATCAAGGAACAGAAGCGGTTACACGATGATATCTGTAAGTGGTTCGATGACGTGGCCATCGAGTCGCAAGAACCACTGTTAGCGCGTTGTGAAACGTCGCTAGGATTGGCGGGGGGTGGTTGATGCCAGAAGTCGGGGGGACGATCGAACTCACGGCGGTATTTTACGGACTGTCTCACGCTGTGATTGTTTGGGCCTGTTGTACCTTGTTCAGATGGACTTGGGGGTCTATGAAGTTGTTTTTTTCTAAAGGGGTTTGAAACTGTGAATTTTGCAAGGAAGCTGATTTCGAGAGTACGATTGGTGGCCGTGACTGCAACGGCGGCCGCGTTGGGTTTGGTGTGTGCTGCGCCGGCCTTCGCGCAAGACCCACCACCGCCCACAGTGCCCACAGTGGCGGAACACTTGGCCACGATCACCACCGCGACGGGACTGGATACCGACGCGCTGGTTTCGGTGTTCACGGGGAAAATCGGTGTCATGGTGGCGGCCATGCTGATTGTCGCTTGTGTGTTCGTGTTGGTCTGGAAGTTCCCGAAACTTCTTCGCCGCACTACGTAAGTCTTGCGTAAGCGAGATTAGTGACCGTCCGGGGCGTTTTGAACGGTGCCCGGGCGGTTGCGTTTTTTGGTGTGGGGAAAATGGATCAGGAAATTATTGACGCGGTTGTCGCTTTGGAGGGCACGGTCTACGGGCTGGGGCTCGTCCTGCGTTATGTGTTCGGGTGGGCAATCGCAATTGTCATCCTACATTGGATCGGGATTAGCGATTGGATCGGTAAATGACCTCGGGCCAATTGGACACGTACCGGAACTAAAAAAATAAAACCGGCGCTTGCGACGGTTTTATTTCCTTGGTTCGGGTGGTGGTGATTGTCGAAGGCGGAATGATGCAAGACAAAATCGTGTTTCCGATGGTGCTGATGTTGGGAATGGTCATAGGTGCTGCAAGTTGGGGAGGGTCGTCGCGTGCGAATGCTGCAAAACGGGAAAAGCTCGATGGGGAATTGGAAGCGTTGGAGCGGTGTCGTGCTGATGCTTGCGGCGATGGCTTCCACGAGCCAAGCACAAATCAGCTACGACTCGGACGCGCATCTGTCCGGTGACACGATAGTCGATGCGATCCGGGCCCCAGCCGGGGGTCATTACAGCGCGCCGTTATTCCAGGTCGAATTCGATTGTCCAGGGG